>CAZCWA010000032.1:17990-19397 GCA_964502265.1 uncultured Myxococcaceae bacterium
AGTCCGAGCATGTCCGCCGCGCGCACCACCGAGCCGTGGATCTCCTCCGAGACGTACACCGCAAGCGGCGGCGCGCTCCGAAGTCCCTCCTCACGCACGTTGCTTCCGCCGCGTGCGTCGCGCGCGAGCTTGAGGCCGGTGAAGTTCGCCATCGACCCGCCGGAGAGGACGATCCCGCCGCTGCCCTCCGGGAGCCCGAACCGCTGCGCGAACCACTGCGTGAGGTGCAGCTCGATCTCGGTGGCGCCCGGCGCGAGCTGCCACCCGCCGACGTTCTGGTTCAGCCCCGCCGCGAGCAGATCCGCCAACGCGCCCGGCACCGTCCCCGGCCCGACCACGTAGCCCATGAAGCCCGGGCTGCCGGGATAGACGGACCCATCGAAGACCAGCCGCCGCGCGTGCGCGACCAGCGCTTCATTCGACAGCCCCTCTTCCGGGATCTCGCGAAGCAGCGCATCCCGCAGCGAGGCGCGCGTCCGTCCGCCCGGATCCGGTGGAAGCGACGGCAGCTCGCGCAACAGCTCCTCCCAGACGTCGAGCAGAGGATCCGCGAGGGCGCGCGCGCGTTCGGGTGACCAGTCGAGATCGCGAAGAGGCTCGGGTGGAACGGGCACGGAACGAAGACTCACCGGACCCATCGTCGCGCGCGGAGAAGGGATCGTCAAAGACGCCGCGGTGTCACGCCGATGTGACAGCCATCGGGATGCGCGCGCTGTTTGCTCCGCGTGTGGCGCGCGCGCTAGCTTTGCCGCGCTTTGCTCCCCATCGATCCTCCGCATCGCGCGATGCGGTTCGAGCGGCTCGGCCGACCGCTCGATGCCCACGCGCTCTCCGAGCTTTACGAAGACGACCCGTACCTCTGCCTGCTGGAGAACCCGGGCACGCCGACCGAGCTGGGCCGGTACGCCTTCCTCGCGGTCAACCCCTTCCACGTCTTCCACAGCAAGCGCGGCGACTGCTTCGCCGGTCCCCCCGGTGACGTGCGCAAGCTGGATGCGGAGCCGCTCGAGGCCCTGCGCGCGCTCCTCAAGCACCACGGCGGCCGCGGCGAATCCCAGGAGGAACGCACGCTCTGGCGGCAGGGGATGCCGCCCTTCATCGGCGGCGCGGTGGGCTACCTCGGCTATGAGCTTCTCTACCTGATCGAGGACATCCCGGACCTCGGCCGAGACGACTTTGCCGTCCCCGACAGCTACCTGCTCTTCTGCGACACCGTCTTCGCGTTGGACCTCGTCGAGGGCCAGTCGTGGGTGTTCACGCACGGCTTCGGTGCCACCGCGGAAGAAGCGGGTGCGCGCGCGGAGGAGGCGCTGAAGAACGCGCTGGCGAAGCTGGCGTCTCTCCCTGTCGGCGTGCCCGGCACCACGCAACCGGACGCGCTGCAGCGCCAGCACCTGCGGGACGCGC
>CAZCWA010000033.1:0-10721 GCA_964502265.1 uncultured Myxococcaceae bacterium
CCCTTCACCGGGTCCAGCTTCTGCTGCCACGCCAGCGAGTCCGGGTTGATGCGCGCGAACGAGACGTGGAAGCCGGCCTTCCACGCGCACGGTTCGAAGTACACCTCGTCCGGCGCGATGCGCAGGTACCAGGCGCTGTTGGTCGCACCCATCGCCGCCCACGCGGCGTTCGCCGGCTCCCAGTCGTTGGTGAGGAAGGACTGCGACGCCGCCTCGAGGTACGCCTTGAACGCCGCCTCGTCCGCCGAGGTGATCGCGTCCGCCGCCGCCTTCAGCTCGCGGCTGATGGCCTCCATCTCCTCCTTGTAGGCCACGTTGTAGGGGATGGACTCGAAGGTTCCCGGCTTGCCCTCGACCTCACGGACGACGCTGAAGTGGTCCATCAGCGCCTTGCCGTTGGGCGCCTTCTCCAGCGTCTGGCAGAACTTCGGATCCGCCTGCAGCGCCTCCGGGTAGAGCCCGGACTTCGGTTCGATGCGGGAGGGGAGCGCGTTGCAGTCCGGGTTCTGCTCGGTGCGCGGCGCCACGCAGCTCGGCTCCTGGTTGCGGAAGAACATGGCGCGCGAGGCCTCGTCGTCCGCGGGGATCTGCTGCTCGAGCCCGTACACGCCCTTCTGCTTCGCGTGCAGCCGCTCGATGAGCTTCGAGGCCGCGAACACGTGCTCGACGATCTTCCGGTCCTGCTCCGTCGCCGCCGACAGGTCGGTCTCCACCAGCGTCGGCTGTCCCTGCGACAGCTCCTCGAGCACCAGCGCCCGGCGCTTCTGCTCTGCCGGGTCCGCCACCTGCTCGTCCGGCTGGACCATGCGCGCGTACGCGTCGACGAAGCGCTGGGTGAAGGCAGCGTCGGAGACGAAGTCGGCGCGGTCGACATCCTGCGGTCCCCACACCGTCACCAGCTCGTCCGGATCGAGTGTGCCGTTGCCGTTCGCGTCGGTGCGCCAGAACAGCGGCAGGTCCAGCTCCACCGCGCGGCGGTTGAAGTCCATCCGCGAGAGCTGGTCGAAGGTCTGCGCCGGCTTCTCGGCGGTTTCGGCGGCGGGTGCCGGCGGCGTCTCGGGCTGCGGGGCCTTGTGCGCGCATCCCGTCAGGAGGGCGCCGGCGAGGAGGGCTGTACGGATCGGTCTGGACATGCCCGTGGGGATATCCGAGCGCCACGTGATGCAGAAGTTTTCGGATCGCGCGCGTCTCACTGCCGCGGCACGACGGGCACCCTGGGCAGCCGCGCCACCACGCCGGTCTGCCGGGCGATCTCTCCCTCCACGCCCAGCCCCTCTCCGGTGGTGGTCGAGCCGCCCACCAGCAGCCCGCCGTTCAGCGACGGAACGAGCGCGCGCACGGTCACACCCAGCGTCTTCGTGCGCAGCGTCTCGCCGTAGTCGTCCTCGAGCCAGGTGAGCAGCTCCGGCGGGGAGCGGTCCTGCGGAACCACTCCGCCGTCCCAGAGTTCCACGCCCCACAGCACCAAGCCTCCGTTCCCCGCCCGCGCCAACCGGGCGCCGTGGAAGCGGCCGCGCACGCCCTCCCGCGTCCAGCGCACGCGACCGTCGGGCTCGAGGCGAATCACCAGGAACCGCCAGCTCTCCGTCCACGCCTCGGGCGAGAACCCGTGCACGAAGGCATCGAGCTGGAGCGTTCCCGCGAACCGAACCAGCAACACTGCGCCGCCGTCCGGCTCGGCGAGCACCGACTCGGCGGAGATGAAGCCCTCCACGGCTCCCTTCGCGCCGGCGATGAAGTCGAAGGTCCGCTGCCACAGCACGTCGCCATCCGGCGCCACGCTCCAGACCACCAACGCGTTCAGCTCGCCCGTCGCCGATCTTCCCGAGCCGGCCACCACCGCGGCGCCGCCCGCGGATTCGCCCACCGCGTCGAACTGCAGCGCTCCCAGGGACAGGCGGACCCTCGCTCCAGTGTCCCGTTCCAGGAACACCTCCGAGGCTGTCGGCCGCAGCGCCCACCTGTCCGCCGCCCGCGTCCATTCGCCGTGGCTCCGGTCGGCGCCCGTCTGCGCCGCCAACCGCAGCGTGTGCGCGCCCTCGTGGGTGTCGCCGCCGAAGCGCACCTTCCCCTCGGCGCCCAGCACCACCTCGTCCCCGTCGAGCACGATGCCGAGCGTCTGCGCGCACCCGTCCACCGCACCGAAGGCGCGGCCCCAGGCGAGGCCCTCTGCCGTGACGCGCGCAGCGAACGGCTCTTCGTCCGATGCGGTCCCATCCCAACAGCGCCCGTGGTTGCGGCCGTCGGCGCCCGCTATCTCCTGCGCGAGGTCGCCGCGGAACACGCCCGCCACGAAGACGTCTCCCCGCGCGTCCTCCACGAGGTGCTGCACGTCCGCGCCGCCGGTGGCTGGAAAGAGCGTCACCCCCTCCAGTGCGCTCGGCCTCGTCCCTTCGATCGTCGCATGCACGCCGGGCTCGCCGACGTCACCGGGCTGAGCGGCGCCACCGCAACCCGCCCCCAGCAGCACCAGCCCGCCCAGTCCCAGCCACCGTCGCCACGCCATGCGCGGGAAGGTGTGGCGTCACCCATGAGCGGCAACTGCACGCGCGCGCCGACGGCAGCGCCCAGTCAGTCCGCAGACTCCCGCGCCTCGTCCTCCGCGGTCCCACCCGCCGCCTCGATGCTCCTCTTGTGAACTGGAGCCGGTGCAGGATCGGCCACCGGAGCAGGCGCAGGCGCCGCGACCGGAGCCTCCTCCTCCGCCTCCGCGACGTCATCCGCGACTTCATCCGCGGGCGGAGCGGGCGGTGCCGCGGGCGCGGGCGCCTTCACCGCCGCCGGAGCCGGCTTGCGAGCCACGGCGGGCGTGGTCGTCGCCGGGGCAGCGGCCCGGACAGCCGGCGGTGCCGCCGCGAGGACCGCGCGTCCGACCTTGCTCGGGGTGAGCTCGACGATCTGCCGCCGCACGCGCGCGATGTTGTCCTGGACCATCTGCGGATCCGGATGCCGCTCCAGGGCGCGCACCCACTCCTCGATGGCGCCCTCGCGATCGCCGGCCTCTGCGCGGAGCTTGCCCAGCTCGAAGAGCGCGTAGGGCACCAGCGGCGAGTCGGCGAATCTCTCCACCAGCGACCTCAGCGCGGCCTGCGCGTCCTCGCCCTTCCCCTCCATCGCCGCCAGCGCCTGGGCCTCGAGCAGCGCCGCGTCGTCCGCCTCCGGCGCCTGGGGGTCCCGCTCGCCCACCCGCCGTGCCTCGAGGCGCGCCTGCTCGAAATCTCCGAGCTCGAAGTAGAGCTTCGCCACCCGGTACGAGAGCTCGGCGCGGTTCTCCGCACCGCGCTCCACCGCAGCCGTCAGCGCACCGATTGCCCCGCGCGCATCCCCGAAGTGGACCCTCAGGATGTCCGCGAGCTGCACCCGTCCCTCGAGCGCTTCGGGGGCCTCGGGGCACAGCCGGATGAGCTCCTCGTAGACCTCGGCCGCCCGCCGGAAGTCGCGCAGCTCCAGGTAGTAGACGTCCGCCGCGCCCTTCAGCGCGCGGGCCTGCAGGGACTTCAGCTCAGGCGCGTCACCGTCCCGCTCGAGCTGCCGCTCCACGATGTCCAGCGCGAGCCGGTACTCCTTCAACGCCTGGTCCGGCTTCTTCGCGTAGACGGCCTCGCGCGCGCGGAGGATCCGGTCCTGTCCATCACTCCCGCAGCCGCCCAGGCTCCCACCTGCCGCGAACCCCACCACGACCGCCACCGCCACCAGGCCCAGCGCCTTCATCGACAGTGCTCCGGCACCACGCGCTCGCACCGCGTGTCGCGGCAGCGGACGCACGGCTCCTCGGGCCACCCGTCGGTGATGCAGACCTCCACCACGTCCGTCCTCGGGCACTCGTCGGAGCGCAGGCAGCGGACCTCGCCACCTTCCTGCGACACCACCGGCTCGGTGCGCACGCCGCAGATCTCGTCCAGGGGCGTGCAGCCGGCGGCGACGAACGCTGCGCCCAGCCAGCCGATGGCGAGCAGTGAGAAAAGTGGCCGCGACACCCGCGCGCTTCTAGCACGGGATGGCCCCCGCCGCCGCCTAGTTGCTCAACGATTCCGCAGGTTTCGCCTGCGAGGGCGTGGCCGCGGTGACCGCTTCGGCCTTGGCCTGCATCCTCTGACGGCGGTGCTTCCGGCTGCGCTGGTCCTGCTTCTCCTGGTGCCGCTCCATCGCCGCCAGGTGGGTGCTCGCCGTCTGGCAGGCGATCTCCGAGACCGACCGGTGCCGCCAGCCCATCTCCTCCCACAGGCTCACCACGCTGCGGCCACCGAGCAGCCGGCCGCCCACCTCGTCGATCGCTTCATTCAGCGCCAACCCGTCCGCACGCAGTTGCTCCAGCCGGACCTGCGCCTCCGGGGGCGCCTCGAAGCAGCCCGTCCACACGCACATGCCCACCGCTGCGAGCCCCACCGCGACCTGTCGTCCACCCGCCACGCCCCACCTCTCGCTCTGGTCGCTCCGGCCCCATCGCCCAAACTCCCGCCCGATCCGGGACCACCGGTCCGGGCACCGAACGAAGCTAGGGATCGGACCGGGGCCCGCCAACGCGCGCGGAGGGACGGTTCCCCATCGCTGAACAGAGGTTGCGTGCACCGTTCCGCGCCCGCCCTGCTCTCGCGGGGACACGCTGTACGGAAGCCGACGGTGCGGCGGCTACGATTTGGGGATGGCGCGGAGGATGGCCTTGCCGTCCTTGATCACGACCTTGAACTCCACCGAGGTCGCGCCCGCGCGCTTCATCAGGTCCGGCACCTGCTTGCGGAGGCTGCCTGCCACCTGCTCGAAAGACATCTTCGACACGTCCTCGTTGCAGCGCCGCTTGGCCTTCACCAGCGCGTCGTAGACGGCGCGCAGCTTGTCCTCGCTCACCCCGCCGATGCCCGGGACGGGTGCCGGTGCACGTGTTGGCGCAGGCGGGATCGGCTTCGGACGGTCGAAGGCAGCGCCCGAGCGCAGCGCGGCCTCCTCCTCCGGGGTCAGCTCGTCCTCGTCGATCGAGAAGTCGTCCTTGTCGCGGGGCGGCTGTTCGTTGCCGGAGGCCTCGGCCGGGCGATCGGCGTGGGCGGCGGTCCCCTTGCGGCGCGCGAGCTTGCGCAGGTCGCGGGCATAGGTGCCGTTCTCGATCTCCTGCAGGGTGCGCGTCCACAGGCGCTCCCAGGTGGTGAGCTTCTGCTGCACCGCCTGGACGCGGAAGTTGGCCATGGTGTGGCGGACGAAGGTGCCGCGCAGCCTCGCCATCGCCTCGGTGACCTCGCGGTGGCGCTGCGTGGGCGGGCGGCGCTCGATCCCGAGGAAGAACTGCTCGTACGCCGCGCGGAGCTCCGCGATCTGCGCCTCGAGGCGCTCGCAGGCTGCGATCACCTCCTGGGCGTCACCCAGTTGTCTTCGCTGCTCTGGGGGGCCCGCCATCGTTCGCCGCGAGCTTCCCAGCGATCCCGGAAGGGATCAACGCCGCCGCAAGCGAGCACCCGAGCCGGGGCCCGGTGCTCAGGCAGCAGCCGGGGTCGCGCCGCCGGAGCTGCCCGCGCTGTCGGCGCCCGACGCGAACGCCGCCCGGCCACGGTTCCAGAGGATCGCCGCGCCCGCCGCGAACATGCACATCGAGATGAGCTGGCCGGTGGAGATGTTGTACCAGGCGGTCAAGGGCACCGACTCGGCCAGCGCCTCCATGCCCAGCGAGTTGAGCAGGCCGTGCAGGGTGCCGCGCTCGGCGTCGCCACGGAAGAGCTCCACGGTGGAGCGGAGGACCGCGTAGGCCATCAGCCACATGCCGAGGATCTGCCCGTGGAAGCGGCGGTACCGGCGCATCGCCAGGAGCCCGAAGAAGAGCGCGAGGTTGCCCACCGAGTCGAAGATCTGCGTGGGGTACACGCCCAGCGTGTGGCCGTGCTCCGCCACCCACCTCGAGATCTGCACCGCGCCCTCCGCGGGGGCGTTGAGGATCTGCCCGGTGGCCGGCACCACCCACTTCGCGTCGGTGGCCTGCGACTGCGCCGCGAGCGAGCCGAAGCCGCTCACCTGGCCGAAGAGGTTCTGCGCCAGCTTCGCCCCCGGGAAGTTCGCCGCGAACGCGTAGCCCGCCGGCGCCACGTCCCCCCAGCAGCAGCCCGCGCTCCAGCACCCGAGCCGGCCGAACGCCGCGCCGAGCGACACGGTGGGCATGGCCAGATCGCCGAGGCGGAAGAATTCGATCCTGTTCCGGCGCGCGAACCACCACGACACCGCGATGGCGAGCAGGAGCCCACCCTGGAACACCAGCCCGCCCGAGAGCGAGAAGATGTCCGACGGCCTGCGCGAATACTGCTCCCAGTTCACGAGGATGAAGAGCAGCCGCGAGCCCACCAGCCCCGCCACCAGCACGTACAGCGCGAGGTCCATGATCTGATCGCGCCGCAGCTCCCCGGTCTCACCCCGCCACTCGCGCTCGGCCAGCGCGCCCGCCACCATCACCGCGGCGAGAAAGCCGCTCACCAGCATCAGCCCGTAGGTGTGGATGGGGATGCCCTCGCCCTTCGCGCCGGGCAGCACCGACGGCGGCAGCGCGTACCAGAGCCCGACGCCGACCAGCCCAAGGCCACCCAGCCCGAACATCGCCGCGCGCTTCTGCTGGTCGCTCTTCGTCGGTGGCGCGTACTCGCCGGTCTTCGCGTTCTTCGGACCGTGCGCGCCCCGCCAACCGGCCCACGCCGCATAGGCGACCAGCGCGAGCGACGCGAGCAGCAGGACGATCTGATCGACGGTCGTCTCGAAGGAGAACTTGTAGAGGACGGGGAGCATGGGGCGCCAACCCCTAGCACGCCGACACCATGTCCGCACGCACCCCGGCTGGGGAGCATGCGCCCGTCAGGCAGGCCGCCGGACCTACGTCTTCGAGGCGCTCGCGCCCTCGGCGGGCTTCGGCTCCTTGCGGACGATCGCGTCGAGGATGAGCGCGATGACGCCGGCGACGATGGCCATGTCCGCCACGTTGAAGGTGGGCCAGTACGCCTTGTCGAACCAGTGCGCCTCGATGAAGTCGATCACGAACTGGCGCGAGATCCGATCGATGTAGTTGCCCAGCGCGCCGCCGAGCACCAGCGGCAGGCCGATCAGCGCCCACTTCTCCTCGGGCACCCCGCGCAGCTTCCGGAAGAGGAAGGTGATGAGGACGATGGCCGCGATGCTCACCGCGTGGAACAGCGGCATCCGCAGGCTGATGGGCAGCGCCCGGAACATGCCCCACGCCGCGCCCGGGTTCTCCGCGTAGCGGAAGCGCAACAGCCCGTCGATGACCTCGGTCTTGCCCGAGGGCATGAAGTGGTAGCCGTACGGTCCGGTCTCTTCCGAGCGGGTGTAGAGCGCGCCCAGCTCGGCGCCCAGGCCCTCGCGGCCCTGGAACCGGTCCGTCAGGTGCTCCACGGCCAGATACTTCGTCCACTGATCGAGCAGGACGAGGACGAGCACCACTCCGATGAAATACAGCCAGCGCCGGGACACCCGCGCCTTATAGCCGAAGGAGGCCCGAGGTCACGCGCTCGCTTCCTTCCCCGCCTCGCGCGCCTGCCTTCGCTCCCGCCTTTGGGCGAGCGTCTGCAACACCGCGTCGAAGAGCAGGAAGGCCACGCCCACGCTGATGGCGATGTCCGCCACGTTGAAGGTGGGGAAGCGCAGCCCCGGCTGGTTGCGCCAGTGGAAGTCGAGGAAGTCCACCACGTAGCCGCGGGTGAGCCGGTCCGCGAAGTTCCCCAGCGCACCGCCGAGCACCAACGCCAGCGCGAGCTGCAGCAGCCGCTGCCCGGGCTCGGTCTGGCGGATCATCCAGAGCACGAAGCCCATCGCCACCACGGTCACCACCACGAGGAAGGGCGTGCGCAGCGCGTCGGGCAGGTCCGCGAACAGGCCCCACGCCGCGCCCGGGTTCTCCACGTAGCGGAGGCCGAAGTAGTCCTCGATCACCTCCACCGAGCCGCGCGCGCGGACCTGTCGTTCGGGTGCGTAGAAGGAGGCCCAGGCCGCAAGGCCCTCCTTGCCGTCGAGCGCGCGGGTGAGGTTCGCCACCGCGAGGAACTTCGTGACCTGATCGACCACGAGCGCGACCAGCGCCACCCCGAGGCAGAGGACCGTCTTCTTCATGGGAGGCCTCCACCTCTATCCCGGACCCGCCGAGCGCGACAACCGCCGTGGGCTCCCCATCCCGCGCGCAGGGCAGGCAGCCGGCGCGCTCTCAATGTTGACCAGGGAAAAGGTGCCCAACGTTCAGTCCGAATCTTCCAACAACGAGGGAGGCAAAGATGGAGGAGGCGTACGGGAACGTCGGCTCGAACGAGCAGGGCGGACGCCTGGATGAGGTGAAGGCGAAGGCCCACCAGGCGGGCGAGACGGCGAAGAAGAAGCTCGCGGAGAAGGCGGACGAGCAGAAGGAACAGCTCGTGTCGCGCTTCGAGCAGCTCGCGCGGAACCTCGACGAGCTCGGGGAGAAGAGCGAGGGCCCCGAGGGACAGCTCTTCTCGCACCTCTCCGGTTACGTGCGGAAGGCCGAGGGGGCGCTCGAGGGCAAGCGGGCCGACGAGCTGGCAGGGATGGCTTTCAACGAGCTCAAGCAGCGGCCGGGGCTCCTGCTCGCGAGCTGCTTCGCGGCCGGGTTCCTCGGCGCGCGGCTGCTCAAGTGAGGAGGCGCGGATGAACTGGCATGACGAGGAGTACGGCGTGCACCCGCCCACCGCTCGCGCGGAGGCGGACGGGCTCTCGGCGAAGAGCACGGGCGAGCTGATCTCCGACCTGGTGCAGAACGGCAAGGCGCTCATCTCGGAGGAGCTGCGTCTGGCCAAGGCCGAGCTTCGGGTGGAGGCGAAGAAGGCAGGCAAGGCGGGCGCGGGCTTCGGTGCGGCGGGACTGTTCGCGCACACCGCGCTGCTGGCGTTCGGCGCGTTCCTCATCGCCCTGGGCGCGCTGGTGATGCCGGTGTGGCTCTCGGCGCTGATCGTCACCGTGCTCTTCGGCGCCGTGGCGGCAGGGGCGGCGCTGTGGGCGAAGAAGCGCGCGCAGGACATCTACCCCGAGCAGACGATTCGAACCCTCAAGGAGGACAAGGAATGGGCGAAAGGAACGATGCAGAGCGTGAAATTCGAACGGCACGGTCACGCCTGACCGACGTCGCCCTCGAGCTCTCACGGAGGGCGACCGGCGAGTACGTCAAGGCGCGCGTGGCCGAGCGGAAGGACGAGCTGAAGGACCGCGCGAAGCACGAGGCGCACGACCGGGCGGACGTGCTCAAGCACGAGGTGCGGGAAAGGACGGACATGATGAAGGACAGGTTGCTGGACAGCCCCTGGGCGCTCGGATTCATCGGCGGCGTGGTGGGGACGATCGCCGGGCGGATGGTGGGCAAGAAGACCCGCGATGCGCGCCATGAGGAGGAGTTCCGCGGCTTCGACCGGCCGTACGACGAGTACACCGCCACGCACACGCCGCGGGGATACAGCGGCTACGGGCAGCAGTACGGCGGGCAGTACGCGCAGAACTACGGCGCCGAGGACTACGGCACGCAGGGCTATGGCACCGGCGGCTACACGGCCAACGCGGGCTACGGCTACGAGACCTCCTACGCCGGCGGCTCGGAGGGCTTCGAGGGTTCCTTCGAGGACCGCAACGAGGACCGCAACGAGGACGAAGGCCCGGGGCTGAAGGAGCGCCTCTCGGAGAAGGCGTCCAACGTGAAGGAGCGCGTGAGCGGTGCGGCGGGGAACGTGAAGCACCGCGTGCAGGAGGGTGCGGGCAGCATGAAGCACCGGATGCAGGAAGGCGCCGGGAACGTGAAGCACCGGGTGCAGGAGGGCGCGGGCAACCTCCGCTCCAACATCGAGGAGCGGCGGAGCAGCAGCGGCTCCGGCGACGATGACGGCGGCGGGATGCGCGAGAACATCGACCACCTGCGTGAGCGCGTTCAGTCCCAGGCGGGGCACCTGCGGCACCGCGCGACCGACATGTGGGGCAACGCGCGCGAGCACATCCCGTCCCGGCGCGACGTGCGGCAGAACGCGGACGAGCACCCGGGCATCTGGGCGATGGCCGCGCTGGCGGCGGGCGCCTTCCTCGGCGCGCTGATGCCGGTGTCCGATCGCGAGCGTCAGGCCATGCAGCCGCTGAAGGACAAGGCGCTGGATCGCTTCCAGGGCCTGCGCAGCCAGGTCGAGGAGCGCGCCGAGCACATCGCCTCCGAGGTGGGCAGCAAGGTCGGCACCGCGGCGGGCGAGATCAAGGCGGCGATCACCAGCACCGGCGAGGGCGAGGGTTCGGAGAGCGAGTCGCGGTCCGCGTCCGGTGAGCAGGGATCGAACGAGCGGTCCGAGAACCGCGGCCAGTCGGAGTCGGAGTCGGAATCCGATTCGGGCAACACGCAGTGGCGCCACGACAGCGGGAGCAGTGAGCGGACCTACCACGCGTCGGACGAGGGCGGCTCGTGGAGCGCGACGTCGGATGCGGACGTGGAGGTGGATCGCTCCAGCGAGCAGGCCGGCTACGGCGGCGGCTCGGTGGGCGTGGGCGACCGCGGCATCGTGAGCGCCTCGCCGGACGACGAGGAGGTGCTGCCGAAGTTCGCGCCGCTCGACGACGACCAGGGCGCCACGCGGCACTAGCGCAGCAGGGAGTCTGAGCTGAACGGGGCCCTCTCCTCCCACCGGAGGAGGGGGCTTCATCGTGATTACCTTGCGCAGCAGATGACCCTGAGCGCGTCCGTTCGCATCGACTCCTTCAACGCGTTCGTC
>CAZCWA010000033.1:10821-16228 GCA_964502265.1 uncultured Myxococcaceae bacterium
ACCGCGAGCCGCGACCGCGGCGAGAAGAAGGCCATCTACGAGCGCAACGGCGTGCGCGAGTACTGGCTGATCGACGTGCGTGCGCGAACGGTGACGCAGTTCGTTCTCGACGGCGACCGCTATGGGGCATCGCGGCTCTACGCCAAGATCGAGCGGCTCGAATCCGCCGTGCTACCCGATCTCGAGCTGCGCCTGGCGGATCTGCTGCCGGCTTGATCGGTGACGGAGCCCCTCCCCCGGAGCGCCCGAAAAGTCCTCCGCTGGAAAACCCTACCCGGGTGACGAGCGCCATCCGCGACAGCTTCACGACGTCGAACGTGACGGCAACGAGGGGCGCATGGCCTCGTACGCGTCCGCGCGCAGGTCGAGTTCCGCATCGAAGCGGCTCTCCCACACGACGTCGGGCGTGAGCGCTCCGAGCCTGCGTAGGTGGCGGAAGGCGCTGTGCCGGCAACTGCTGCATGGTTCGCGCTCGAAGGCGTCCCACAGGAGGGCCGAGAGCCACGCCGCATCCTCCTGCTCATCCGCCGCATCGAGCACGCGCATGAAGCCGTCGTGCAGGTCCTCCCGCTCGTCCGAGGCCGCCAGCGCCCGTGCGACGGCCGGCACGTCCTCGGCCCGCATGTTGCGGACGAGGCCGTGGAGACCGTCGAGGTCCGGAGGCGAACGCTGCAGTCTCTCCAGCGAGAAGGCGCGAACCTCCGCGGACTGCACCCTCATCAGCGCGCGCCACGCCGCTGCGGCGGTCTCCCCGTCATCGGAGCGAGTCGCCTCGATGAGCACACGCGGCGCGCCCGGGAACGGCTGGTGGGCGAATGCGCGCAACCGGGCGCGCCGCAACTCTGCGTCGGCTGTCGTCGAGAGCGCCTCGGCCGCGAGGATCCGCTCCGGCTCCGCGGCTTCACGGCACCACTGCCAGAGAAGGAATCGCCGTCGCGTCCGCGCGATCATCGGCAGCGCGCCCACCAGGCCTTCAATGGTCGGGGGAAAGGGGAGCGGGTCCGGCTCACGCTTCCTCTTCCAACGCTCGCGTTGCGCGGCTGCGGACTCGACGTACCGGCGGATGTCCGCGTCCCGGCGTGCGGCGGAAGCGAGTTCTTCCGAATCACGGCTCAGGCCCCAGTGGGCCTCCGCGATGTCCAGAACGTGCGTGTCAGTCCACGCGCCCTCGCCCTGAAGCCGGCGCCCGACGACGCGAGCGACCTCGAGCAGCGCCTCGAGCCCGCCGACCCTCACCCACTCCCGCGACCCCATCTCATGCAATGCGTCGCCGTGCCGCCCGAAACACTGCGCGAGAGCCGCGACCGCATCTGTGCTGCCATCGAACGCGAAGAGTTCGACGAGGTCGATGAGTTGCTGCAGGTCGCGCTCATCCCCGGCGTGAGCTTCGAGCGCCCGGAAGATCTCGGGCTCCAACGCATCCCGCAGGCCAGTCGCGACGAGCACGTCGAAGAGGAAGGGCGCCCGTGCGTCCTCGCCCTGAGGGTCGTAGCCCGTGAAGCGAACACAGGCATCGAGCACTGCCTCGCGTGTCCGCTCCGGCTCCACCTGCGCCATGTACTGCGCATGCACCACCGCGAGCCCGCGCCCACGCTGGAGCCAGCCGGCCCAGTCGTCGAAATCGACGGTCACGCCGCCAGCGCGGCCTGGCACCGTTCGCAGACGGGGCCGCTCTTCCCCACCGCTTCGCTGAAGGTCCAGCAGCGCGGGCACTTCTCGCCGCGGGCAGGCTCGACCTTGACGCTGAAGTTCCCGGCCGCGTTCGACACCGGCTGTGCGCCCTCCGGCGCCGCGTCCACCAGGTCCACCTGCGAGACGATGAACAAGGACGGGAGCTCCCGCGCGTGCTTCAGCAGCAGCATCCCGAGCGCGCCCTCCGCGTGCAGCACCACGCGCGCCTCGACCGATCCGCCGATCTGCTTCTCCCGCCGCGCCACCTCGAGGATGCCCTGCACGCCCTCGCGGACGGCCAGCAGCTTCTCGAAGGTCGCCATCAGCTCGGGGGATGCCGTGCCCACGCCCTTCCCGGCCTCGGGGAAGCCGGCGAGGAACACGCTCTTCGCGGCCGCGGCGGCGCCGGGCAGGTTCTGCCACGCCTCTTCCGCGGTGAAGCTCATCACCGGCGCGAGCAGCCGGATGAGGTCCTTCGCGATCCGGTGCAGCACGGTCTGCGCGCTGCGGCGCTCGAGCGACGTCGCCTTCGACGAGTAGAGCCGGTCCTTGAGGATGTCGAAGTAGATGGCCGAGAGGTCCATCGCGCAGAAGTCCACCACGGTGTGGTGCACGAGGTGGAACTCGTAGGACTCGTACGCCTTGCGCACGCGCTCCACGAGCCCGGTCATCCGCGCGTCCGCCCACGCGTCCAGCGGCAGCAGCTCCGAGGCCGGCACCGCGTCCTTCGACGGATCGAAGTCGTAGAGGTTCGAGAGCGCGTACCGCAGCGTGTTGCGGATCTTCCGGTACGCCTCGCTGAGGCCCTTGAGGATCTGATCCGACAGGCGCACGTCGTCGCGGTAGTCGGACGAGGCGACCCACAGGCGGAGCACCTCGGCGCCGTACTGCTTGATGACCTGCTCGGGGGCGACGGTGTTGCCCTCGCTCTTGGACATCTTGCGGCCCTGGCCATCGACGACGAAGCCGTGGGTGAGCACCGCCTTGTACGGCGCCGCATCGCGCGTCCCCACCCCCACCAGCAGGGAGGAGTGGAACCAGCCGCGGTGCTGATCCGAGCCCTCGAGGTAGAGGTCCACCGGCACCCGCATCCCCGGCCGCTTCTCCGCCACCGCCGCGAACGAGCACGCCGAGTCGAACCACACGTCGAGGATGTCGGTCTCCTTGCGGAAGGAGCGGCCCCCGCACTTCGGGCAGGCGAATCCCTCGGGGAGGAACTTCTCCGGCGGCTCGCTGTACCAGACGGCGACGCCGGCCTTCTCCACCTCGGCGGCCACGCGGTCCATCAGCTCGTGGCTGACCACGGACTCACCGCACCCGTCCGCCTCGCAATAGACGACCGGGATGGGCACGCCCCACGACCGCTGGCGGCTGATGGTCCAGTCCGGCCGGTTCTCCAGCATGTTGTAGATGCGGTCGCGTCCCCACTTCGGGATCCACTGCACCGCGTGGTCGATCTGGTGCAGCGCGCTCTGCCGCAGCGTCTTGCCCGCCCCGCCCAGCTCCTTGTCCAGCGCGATGAACCACTGCCACGTGCCCGCGAAGATGATCGGCTTGTGGCAGCGCCAGCAGTGCGGGTAGCTGTGCTTGAGCTTCTCGCCCAGCCCGTTCAGCAGCGCGCCCTTGTCGTGCAGCATCTGCGAGATGGTCGTGTTGGCGTCCCACACCTTCTGGCCGGAAAGCCCCGCGCCCACCGTCTCGTCGTACCGCCCGTCGTTCTTCACCGGGTTGTAGACCTCGAGCCCGTAGCGCAGGCCGACCTCGTAGTCCTCCTGGCCGTGCCCCGGCGCGGTGTGCACGAGGCCCGTGCCCGCCTCCAGCGTCACGTGCTCGCCGAGGATCACGGGCGACTCGCGATCGAGGAACGCGTGCCGGTACTTCAACCCCTCGAGGTCCCGGCCCAGCGCGTAGCCGAGCACCCTCGATGGATCCGCGAGCACCGCGGCGTCGAACTGCGCGCCCGCCGCCTCGACCGACTTCTCCTTCAGCTCGTCCGGCGCGATCGCCGCCAGCACGGGGGGCAGCAGCTCCTTCGCGATCACCAGCACCGAGCCGGCGGCGCGGCCCGAGCCGGGCGCGTAGAACACGTACTCCAGCTCCGGGTGCACCGCGATGGCGAGGTTCGCCGGCAGCGTCCAGGGCGTGGTGGTCCAGATGACGAAGCGGACGTTCTTCCCGCGCACCGCCTCGGGCAACTTCGGGGAATCCCCCTCCACCGCATCGAAGGCGACGTAGACGGACGGGCTCTCGTGATCGGCGTACTCGACCTCGGCCTCGGCGAGCGCGGTCTGATCGGTGATGCACCAGTACACGGGCTTCTTGCGCCGGTACATCAGGCCGCGCTGGGCGAACTTCCCCAGCTCGCGGATCTGCTGCGCCTCGTAGTCGAAGGAGAGGGTGAGGTACGGCTCCTCCCACCGCCCGAACACGCCCAGCCGCTTGAACTCCTCGCGCTGGATGTCCACGAACTCGAGCGCGTACGCGCGGCACAGCTCCAGCAGCGCCTCGCGGCTCAGGGTGCGCTTGTCGATCTTCTTGTTGGCCAGCCGCTTCTCCACCGCCTGCTCGATGGGCAGACCGTGGCAGTCCCAGCCGGGGACGAACTCGGTGTGGCGGCCGGTGAGGTTCCGGTACTTCACCACGATGTCCTTGAGGATCTTGTTCAGCGCGTGGCCGGCGTGCAGGTGCCCGTTGGCGTAGGGCGGCCCGTCGTGGAGGACGAACGGCTCGTCCTTCCGCGTGGCGTCCACCAGCGCCTCATAGGTCTTCTGCTCCGCCCACCAGGCGAGCATCCTGGGTTCGAGCTGCGCGAGGTTCCCCTTCATCGGGAAGTCCGTCCGCGGGAGATTCAGCGAGTCCTTGTACTCGGCCATGGTGTGGGGGCGCGTAGCACCGGACCCGGCCCCCTTCAACTGCCGGTCCACCTGACCGATGGGTCCTCTGCCGCCGGATCGGCCATGATGCCCGCCGATCGTGGAGACCTCCATGCCCCAAGCCCTCGCTCCGAACCGCCGCTCGCAGGCGCGTGCCCGCCGCTTCCGCCGGCAACGCGGTCAGGCCGCCATCGAGGCCGCGCTCACCATGCCGCTGGCGGTGTTCGTCATCCTCGGCACCCTGCAGCTCTTCATGATGCTGCACGGACGGATCATGGCCGAGTACGCCGTGTTCCGGGCCACCCGCGCCGGCTCCGTCAACCAGGCGGACTGCCGGGTGATGACCCACACCGCGGTGGCTGCCCTGCTGCCCGCCGTGGGCGCGCGGACGAACGACGCCACCAGCCTCGCCACCGCCTTCCGGATGCGCTCGGGGAACCGCTACTCGGTGGTGCTGGACCGCTCCTCGGCCGGCATCCCCCGCACCGGCCCCATCGTCTGGATCGTCAAGCGGCTGGACCGGCAGGTGACCAACCACCACGCCAACTTCGACGATCGCTTCCACTCGGGCTCCCGCGCGGAGATCGAGGTGGACATGGTGTTCTGGTTCCCGCTGCGCATCCCCTTCGCGGACTGGGTGATGGCCCGGATGTTCCTCGCCTACTACGGCCTCATGCCCTACATGGGGAACAACCCGCTGATGCCCGCGGACCGCAACGCCATGTGGACCCAGGAGGGCTCTTCGCTCACCGGCGCCATGGGCAACGAGCTGCGGATGCGCACCCTGGCGCGTCAGTACGTGGCGCCCATCCGCACCTCCTACCGGATGCGGATGATGACGCCCGCGGTGCTCAACGACCAGG
>CAZCWA010000033.1:16328-19363 GCA_964502265.1 uncultured Myxococcaceae bacterium
GAGCAGAAGACGTTGTTCGGGCCCTCCACGTCCCCGGCGACGAACTCGAAGCCGCCCATGCCGAACTGGCCCGTGGCAGGCTCACCGTCCCGGTGCATCGTGATGCCGCCCTCGGTCAGCTCACCGCTTGCCCACCGGACCTTGAACTTGAAGTCATGGTGGAGCCTGCCCGAAGGGTTGCGGTAGGCCTCGAGGGTGCAGGATTCGAGAACACCGCTGGCAAGACCGGAGATCTGCCCCGAGCAGGACTGCTCGTCCGGATTGCCCGGATCGACCACCTCCGGGCCGCACCCGAGCACGGCACCCAGCGTCAAAGCCGACATCGCCTTCAGGATCCGCATGTACGTCCTCCCCGCCAATCAGCGCGTGAGGCTGCTGCGCCCGACCGCGCCCGGCAAGCCTCCAATACCTCGTGACGCCCCGCGTTGTGCACGCTGAAGCAGTCGGCGCGCACTCTATGGCAGGATGGGGAGGGCGATCAGCTTCGATCCACCTGAGACCACCGCCCGTCCACCTGACCGATGCGACGCCGGCCGCTGATCGGCGAAAACCCTCTTCGACGATGCGCTCCGACCGTCCTCCCCAGGGTGCCCCCATGAAGCGAAGAAGACGCGGACAGACGCTGCTGCTGATGGCGCTCACCATGCTGCTGCTGGTGATCATGGTGACCATCACCCTCTCCATCGGGATGAGGGCCCGGGAGAAGATGGAGCTGCAGACCATGGCGGACGCGGCGGCGTACTCCAACGCCGTGGCCTCGGCGCGCGTCTACAACACCATCTCGGTGTGGAACCGGGCCCAGGTCAGCCACATGGTGGTGCTGGCCGGCGCGCAGAGCCACATCAGCTACTCGTCCTGGTACCTCGCCACGCTGCAGACCACGGCCATCGCCGCCGGCGCCGCCGCCACCGCGTGCGGTCTGGCCTGCGCCAACCCGTGGCTCGCATGCATGTGCCCCTCCTGCGTGAACACCGGGCGGGTGGCCATCGCCTTCCAGCGCGAGTTCAACCAGGTCCGCAACCGCTACCAGAACCTCGACCGGATGGCCGGGACGGAAGCGAGGATCCTGCAGGGCCGCGCGGCCAACTACGGGCGGATGGGTCAGGGCCTCTACCTCCTTCACCTGGCCAACGTGGCCCAGGGCCTGCTCAACCCGGAGGTGCTGCGGCTCGCGGTGCCGGACACCAACCGGCGCGGCGAATACGACTTCCTCACCTCCGCGGACCTCGGGGTGACCGAGGCCGAACTCGGCCTCCGCGCGCGTCAGTCCGGCAGCCGCGGTCCGTATCCCTCCCTGCCCGCCGCCCACGGCTCGCGCGAGAGCGAGTTCATCCGCGACCGTGGCATCGCCTCCCTCATCCCGCCGGTGCGCCCTACCCTGCTCTTCGCCCAGAACCAGGGGCTCGGCACTCCGTCCATCGCCTCCGGCGGCGCCTACTTCGGCAGGGGAATGCACGACACCCACGACAGGGACGCCCAGGAGTCCTGGGCCTGTGACCACGGCGTCTCCTCGGCCGGGCTCGTCTTCGGCGGCTGCATCCCCTGGTTCGTCCCGCCGGTGCCCACCACCGCGCGGCTGCGCTCCACGGACTCCGCCGCCAACCGGAGCGAGCACACCTGGACCCCGGGCGGCAGCGCTCACAGCGGAAACGCCCGCAACGTGCACGCCCTCGGTTCGTGCAGCTCGTGCCCGTCCGTCTGGGTGCTGCGGCAGGAGTTCAACATCGATCCAGACAACGTGAACTCCGACCGGGGCGACGACACCCGGCCGGATCACTGGCGGCAGCCCAAGCACCTCGTCGCCCTCGAGCGCAACTACAGCGCCCGGAGGGTGCAGGACCCCTGGAACCTCGCCTTCAACTTCAGCGTGCTCGGCGGCTCCGGCGCGCAGGTGGACATCGGCCGGCAGGGCACCGGCGGGATGAACCGGCAGCTCGCGCTGTCCGCGGGCATGACCTACTACCACCGGCACATGGATGACGTGGGGCTCGAGTGGCAGGAGCCGCCCAACTTCTTCAATCCGTTCTGGCGCGCCACCCTGGTGCCGTCGGACATCGACGACCCCCGGCTGGTGCACGCCAACCTGGTGACGGCCGCGTCGGATGTGAGCCTCGCGGACGGCCTGTTGCGGCTCCGCACCATCGGCGGGTTCCGGGGGTTCCAATGAGCCGCCGTCAGCTCGTCTCGCACCGCCCCCGTCGCGGTCAGGCCACCGTGGAGCTGGCCTTGTCCATGCTGGTGTTCGTCACCGTCCTCGCCTTCGGCATCCACTTCGCGGAGATCAGCTACCTCTCCATGCGGGTGCAGCAGGCCGCGGCATTCGCCATCTATGACCTGACCGGTCAGCGCGCGCACGAGCAGGGCTCGGACATGAGCCGGACCTCGACCATCGCCGGCCTCTCCACCTCGGAGGCCCGGCGGCGTTTCCGTGACTTCGAGGCGCTCTCCGGCGGAGACCACAACGCCGCGCCGGTGACCCACGTCTTCACCCGCATCGACAACATGGACATCACCTGCCGCAACGAAGCGTCCATGTCCTACGAGACCTCGGTGCCGGTGCTGGGCCTGCTCACGCCGAACCCGTTCGATGGCAGCCGGGGCGGTGTCCGCTGCACCGCGCAGGCGAGGGTGAACATCACCCCCGCCTTCCCGCGGAACTTCTTCGATGGCGAGTGGAGCTTCCGGACAGCCAACTACGCCGGCAGCCGCACCAGCTACCAGGTGTGCGCCACGCCGCGCGCCAGCAACGGCCAGTGCGGTGACTTCGGTATCCTCACCGGCGACTTCTCCCTGCAGAGACCGTCGGAGTCGCGCAGCGTGGACCTCTTCAGCAATGGCAACGACACCTACCGCGACCTCGTCAGCACGGCAGCAGGTCCGGTCACCTGCCCGATGGCGCTCGCGCTCTCCGCCTCCACCGTGCTCACCGCCCAGCCGCTCGCCTGTGCCTTCCAGATGAGCTACCGCGGGGTGGAGCACGACTACCGCCAGAACATCCGCAGCGCCCACAACGGGAGAACCGAGTGGATCACCGG
>CAZCWA010000034.1:0-5668 GCA_964502265.1 uncultured Myxococcaceae bacterium
TCGCTGGGCGCTCTCCTTCTTCGTGCTCACCATGCGCCACCCGCCGTGTGACGCAGCGCAGCGCGCCAAGCTCTCGTCCAACAAGGGCAACCGGCCCACGCTGGAGCAGGTCGCCACGCACTCGGACGATCAGCTCGCCGGGCTGTATGGCGCCGAGGCGGTCCCCTGTCTGCGGCACGCGCCGCCGACGCCGAACGAGGACGAGTCCCTGCTCATCGCCGAGGAGAAGCTCCGCGACGCGCTCCGGCTGATCGACGCGGGCGACACCGGCGGTGCGCGCAAGGCGGTGCTCGATGCGTACCTGCTCGGGGTGGAGCCGGTGGAGCCGATGCTCGCGTCGCGCGATCCGGGCATCGTCCGGGCGCTGGAGGAGCGGGTGCTCGGCGCGCGGCTGGCGCTGGAGAAGGGCGGCGATGCGAAGGGCGACATCCGCGCACTGCTGACGCTGGTCGATCGCGCGCGTCACGCGGAGGGCGCAGGCTCGGCGGCGGCGGTGTTCTGGATGGCGCTGCTCATCGTCCTGCGCGAAGGCTTCGAGGCGCTGGTGGTGGTGGGCGCGCTGCTGGCGGTGCTGAAGAAGATGGGCGCCACGGCGCACGCGAAGGTGGTGCACGCGGGGTGGATCTCCGCGCTCGTGGCCGGAGCGGTGGCGTTCTTCTTCGCACAGCGGCTGCTGGCGGGCGCGAACCGCGAGTGGATGGAGGGCCTCGTCGCCCTGGCGGCGGTGGTGATGCTGCTCTACGCGGCGCTCTGGCTGAACGCGCGCGCGAACATGAGCGCCTTCATGAAGGAGCTGCGCGGGAAGATGGAGGGCGCGCTCGGCCGCGGCAGCGCGGTGGGACTGTTCGCCATCTCCTTCAGCGCGGTGGGCCGCGAGTCCTTCGAGACCGCGCTCTTCCTCCAGGGCCTCGCGCTCGATTCGGCGGCGGCCTCGGCGTGGGGCGGCATCGCGGGCCTGGCCGTGCTGGCGGTGCTGGTGTGGGTCGTCCTCCGCGTGGGCTTCCGGCTGCCGATGAAGCGCCTCTTCCAGCTCTCCACCCTCTTCCTCTTCGCCACCGCGGTGATGCTGCTCGGCAAGGGCTTGCGCGCGCTGCAGGAGGTGGGCGCGGTGCCGGTGTCGCCCTTCCCCTTCCCGCGCGTGGACTTCCTCGGCGTGTTCCCGGATGCGGTGACGCTGGGCGCGCAGGTGGCCCTGCTGGTGCCGGTGCTGGCGTGGCTCCTTCTGCAGCGGGCCCGGGCGGAGAAGGGCGCGGCGGAGCGGCGTGCCATCCCGCCCCATCCCTGAAGGAACTTTTTTCCCACCCGGGGTGGGCGGACGCCTCCTCTGAGGGCAGTCCAGAGGGCAATCGGGCTGGTCCGCGCCGTGCAATCCCCGCAGGGCATGGGCGGGAGCAGAGTCGGTGTGGCGGCGGCGGTGTGGGTGGCGCTCTTCACGGCGCAGGTGGCGCGGGCTGAGGCCGGCGGCTGGGAGACGGTCTCCAGCGGCCCGCTCACGGTGAAGACGCGCGTGGGGAAGGAAGCGCAGGTGTACGAGTACCTCGTCGAAGGGGTGCTCGCGGCCAACGCGTACGACCTGCAGACGGCGCTGAACAACCCGGCGCGCTTCCCGAAGTTCATGCCGCACGTGGAGGAGACGCAGGTGCTCGTCCAGACGGAGTCGATGCACCGCGTGTACACGCGCGTGAACCCGCCCATCGGCGCGAGGCGGGACTTCGTCACCGAGGTGAAGGTGCTCGAGCGCGTGAAGCCGGATGGCTCGGGGACCTTCCGTCAGACGTGGCGCGCGCTGCCCGACGCGGTGCCGGAGCGGGACGGCGTCAAGCGCGTGCGCGTGAACGAGGGCGCGTGGGAGATCTCGCAGGACCCGTCCGGCGGCAGCCGTGTGAGCTACCGCTTCCGGGTCAACATCGGCATCTGGGTGCCGCGCTTCATGGCGGACTTCGCCAACGAGAAGACGATCCCGCAGACGGTCGCTGCGGTGGTCGAGGAGGCCGAGCGCCTCCGCCACGAGCGCACCTCACGCACGGAGGCCGCCGCCCCACCGGCACAGGCCAGGTAGCGGCCGACGCTGCCGGTTCAAAGGGCGACGCACGCTCCGCCGTTGCAGACCTGATGGGACTGGCAGGTGATGCCGCACGCGCCGCAGTTGTTCCGGTCGAACTCGGTGTCCACGCACACCGCGCCGCACAGGGTGAGACCTGCCTGACGGCAGTCGCACGAGCCCGCGACGCAGAGGACGGTCCCGACCGCCCCCTGACACCGGTTGCCGCAGGCGCCGCAGTTGCCGACGTCCGTCTGCAGATTGCGGCACGCACCGTTGCAGTCGGTGAAGCCCTGGGGGCACTCGCAGGCGCCGTTGGAGCAGACCCTCGTCCCGGTGCAGGTGATGCCGCAGCCGCCGCAGTTCTGCCGGTCGCTCTGGATGTGCCGGCAGATGCCGCCGCAGTACTGGCTCCCGGGTCCGCAGATGCAGACGCCGTTCACGCACTGCTCGCCCGAGGCGCAGACGTGGCCGCAGGCGCCGCAGTGGTCGGGATCCCCCGAGAGATCCGCGCAGGTGCCGCCGCAGTTGGCCTCACCCGCCGGGCAGGAGGAGACGCAGGTGCCGCCCGCGCACGCCTGCCCCGGACCGCAGGCGTTCCCGCACGCGCCGCAGTGGGCCGGATCGCCGGAGAGATCCACGCACTTGTTCCCGCAGTTCTCCTTGCCGAGGGGACAGACGCAGGCGCCGTTCTGGCATCTGCTGTCCGGCCCGCACTCGTTGCCGCAGGCGCCGCAGTGCAGGTTGTTGGAGGGCGGGAAGACGCAGTCGCCATTGCAGTTCGTCCGGGGGCTCTGGCAGTTCAAGGTGCAGCTCCCGAAAAGACAGGCCCGGCCCGGTGGACAGGCGTTGCCGCAGGCGCCGCAGTTCTGCCCATCCTCGAACGTGCGCACGCACTCGTTGCCGCACAGCGTGAAGCCGGACGGACAGGTGCAGGCGCCGGCGACGCACGCGCCCTCGTCCGGACACGCCCTGTTGCAGCTCCCGCAGTGGTCGCCGTCCGTGACGAGGTTTACGCACAGCCCACCGCAGGTCGCGTAGCCGCCCGGGCAGCTCATCGCCGTCTGGCAGGTCCCGCCCATGCAGCTCTGGCCCGCCCCGCACGTCACGCCGCACGCGCCACAGTTCGACGGGTTCGTCCCGGTGCTCACGCAGATGCCGTTGCAGCGCGTCTGGCCGGACGGGCACGGAGGGAAGGTGCACACGCCGCCCACGCAGCTCTGGCCCGCGCCGCAGGTGATGCCGCAGCCGCCACAATGAGAAGGGCTGTTCTGCGTGTTCACGCACGCGTTGCCGCACCGGGTCTGGCCGGACGGACAGGCGCACGTCCCGTTCAAGCAGCTCTGGCCCGGGCCGCACGCGATCCCGCATCCGCCACAGTTCGCCGCGCTCGTCTGGGTGTTCACGCAGGTGTTCCCGCAGCGCGTCTGGCCGGACGGACAGGTGCAGGTCCCGTTCACGCAGCTCTGGCCGGGGCCGCAGACGATCCCGCATCCGCCGCAGTGGAGCCCGTTGGAGCTGGTGTTCACGCACGCGCCGCCGCACAACGCGCTTCCCGGTGCGCAGACGCAGGCGCCGCCGGAGCAGGTCTGGCCGGGAGCGCACGTCACCCCGCAGGCGCCGCAGTTGAACGGATCGCTCGCCGTGTCCACGCAGGCGCTGCCGCCGCACTGCGTCTGGCCCGGGCCGCACGTGGACCTGCAGGTGCCGTTGGAGCAGACCTGTTGCGCGCCGCACTGCACGTTGCAGCCGCCGCAGTGCGCCGGGTTGTTGGCGGTGTTGACGCAGGCGCCGTTGCAGCTCTGGAGCGGGACGTCACACACACAGGCGCCAGCGGAGCACCTCTGGCCTGGCGCACAGGCAATGTCGCAGCCTCCGCAGTGGGAGGGATCCGCGGACGTGTCCACGCAGGCGCCATTGCACTGGGTCCTGCCCGCCGCGCACGGAGACTGGCACGCGCCGGCCACGCAGATGTCGCTGCCCGTGCAGGTGTTGCCACAGGCACCGCAGTTCTTCGGGTCCGAGTCCAGGTCCACGCAGGTGCCGTCGCAGCGCTGCTGACCCGCGGCGCACCCGGAGACGCACAGCCCGAACACGCAAGGCTCGCCGTTCTTGCACGGGCGGTTGCAGCTCCCGCAGAACGACGGATCGGACATCAGATCCACGCAGCCGGTACCGCACTTCGTGAAGCCCGCGGAGCAGCCGCCCACGCACGCGCCCTGCTGACAGAGCTCGCCCTTCGCGCACGCGTTGCCGCAGGCGCCGCAGTGCTCGGCGTCCGCACGGACCTCCACGCAGCGGCCGTCACACAGTTGCTGACCGTTCGGGCACACGCAGGCACCGTCCACACACGCCTGGTCGGAGGGACATGCGGCATCGCAGCCTCCGCAGTGCTTCGCGTCGCTGTCCAGCCGCACGCAGCTCCGTCCGCACAGGGTCGAGTCCCCGGGACACTCGATGACGCAGGTCCCGTCGCTGCAGACCCTGTCCCCGGTGCACTGGCGGCCACAGACGCCACAGTGTGCCGGGTCGCTCTGCGGATCCACGCAGGCACTGCCACAGCGCAGCTCGCCGGGCGGACACAGGCCGTTCCCCTCGTCCGGCACGCAGCGGTCGCGCACGCAGACCATGTCGAGGGGACATGCGTCGTCCCCGGGGAGGCCGCAGAAGAGAGGCTCGGTCCGAGCGCATCCGGAGCCGAACCCGAGGACCACCGCGCCCAGGAGCGCGGTCAGCAGGAGCAGGGAGCGCGACATGCATCCTGGACCTTAAGCGGTCGCGAGCTGCGGATCGAATCATCCGCTCCTACGGTTCGCCGATGCGGCCCACGAACACGAGCGCGCCGGTGGCGTTGTCGCGGATGGCGAAGAAGAACGGCCGGTCCACGGTGACGGTGCGCGACATCGGGATGGAGGTCGTCCCCACGATGACCGCGGTGGCCGCCGCGGCCTCGGTGCCCTTCTCGTTCACCTTCACGAACGCCTCGTGCATCACGCCGGTGATGTGCAGGTCCGCCGCGTCCGACATGCCGGAGAAGTCCGCCGCGCGCGTGAAAGCCTGAGCCAGCCCCAGCTCCTTCAGCGGCGTGGAGAGGTCCGCGGAGGTGCGCGCCTCGAACTTCGGCAGCGAGAGGTCGAGGTGCTCGCTCTTCAGCGCCGCGACGAAGCCGTCCACCGCCGCCGCGTCCAGGGATGCCTCGAGCGCCTCGTGCTGGCCGGGCGCAGCCATCAGGATGAGCATCGAGAGCTCGTTGCCGTCGTAGGGCAGCTCGATGACCTCGGTGCCGCCGACCTGCGCCGCGCGCGCGGGCAGCAGCGAGTGATTCATGAAGGGCACCTGCTTCGTCCCGCCCGCTTGGGTGTGGAAGGTGCCCGGGCGCGTGGAGGACTCCTCGAACGGGACCCGCCAGGCGGCGTTGAAGTAGATGGCGTTCACCAGCACCAGCCGGGTCAGCGTGTCGATGCTCCCCTCCGGCAGCAGCTCGCGGATGCGGCGCTCGGTCTTCGCGTCCACCCAATCGTTGATCGCCACGCGCGAGGGCTCGGGCGAGGTGCTGAAGTCCAGCAGCCGGACGTTGGCGCCGTACTCCTGCGCCAGCGTGTCGAGGAACGGCGCCTTCAGCGGGAA
>CAZCWA010000034.1:5768-19136 GCA_964502265.1 uncultured Myxococcaceae bacterium
CGTTGGCGCCGTACTCCTGCGCCAGCGTGTCGAGGAACGGCGCCTTCAGCGGGAAGCCGGTCTGCGCGAAGAGCTGGTTGGTGGAGCGCAGGCGGAAGGCCTTCCCGTCCGCGCCCTGTGCGCCCTGTCCGCGGGAAGCGAGGCCGCGGTCGAGTTCGTTCATCGCGCGGTGGTGCGCGGAGGCAGACAGCCCGCTGCCCAGCACCCGCTCGAAGGAGAGCGCGGTGTCGCCCGCAGCGCCGGCGTAGGTCATCGACAGCGCGGTCGAGATGCTCACCGGGGAGAGAAAGACGTTGGGCTCATCCGCGACCTTGCGGAACAGCTCGAGGGCGAGGTCGTTCTGTCCCCGCACCGCGTTCTCGAGATCGGCTGCCGGCGCGGGGGCCGTGAGCCGTTCCTTGTCGGACGCGGCGAGCTCGCCGGGCGGAGGCGGGTTGGGCGGCTCGTTGTTCGCGTCGGAGGTCCCGCAGGCGGCCAGTCCGGTCGCGAGGGCTCCGAGGGCGAAGAGGGTCAGCAGCGCTTTGCGAAGGTTCATGGGGCCCATGCACGAGCAATCAGCGCGCCATGCAGGGACCCTCGTGATCTCCAGCGGATGCGTCCGCCGTGAGGCCGAAGGTCACGGGATTCTGAGCGTCAGACGCACGCTCTACCCGGACTTCCTGGCACCGGACCTCCTCCTCGGGGCCCTGATGGCGCGATCCCCCTGCCGGAGCGTATGCCGGACGCAGGGAGAGGCCACGGATGACGAAGAGCTCAGGAAGCGGAGGCCACTACGACCTGCTGGTGGTCGGGTTCGGCAAGGGCGGCAAGACCCTGGCGATGGCGCAAGCGCGCGGCGGAAGGAAGGTCGCCCTCGTCGAGCGCGATCCGAAGATGTACGGCGGGTCCTGCATCAACACCGCCTGCGTGCCGACGAAGACGCTGCTCTCAGCCACCGCGCGGGGACTCGATCTGGCCGCCGCCCAGAAGATGCGCGATGCGCTGATCGGCAAGCTGAACGCGGCGAACCTCGAGCTGGTGGAGGACGCGGGCGTCACCGTGATCAACGGACAGGCGCGCTTCGTCGGACCGAAGGAGGTGCGCGTCAGCGGGGACGGGTTCAGCGACCTGCGGATCTCCGCGGACACCGTGGTGATCAACACCGGCTCGGTCCCCGTCTGGCCGAAGCTGCCGGGCATCGACGGCGAGCGCGTCCACGACTCCACCACGGTCCAGCACCTCCAGCCGCGGCCTGAGCACCTCGTCATCATCGGCGGCGGTCCCATCGGCCTCGAGTTCGCGACCCTCTTCACCGGGCAGGGCTCGAAGGTCACGGTGATCGACGCGGCGGAGAAGCCTTTGCGCCAGTTCGATGACGACATCGCCGAGGTCGCGCGCGGGCTCCTGGAGAAGGCGGGCGTCACCTTCATCAGCGGCGCTCAGGTGGAGCGCTTCGACGAGGACCGCCCAGCCAGTCGTGTGACCGTCACCTACGGAAAGGGGAGCGTCACGGCGGATGCGGCGCTGGTGGCCATCGGGCGGCGGCCCGCGACGGATGGGCTCGGGCTGGAGGAGGCGGGCATCCGGCTGGGCGAGCGCGGAGAGGTCGTCGTCGACGAGCACCTGCGCACCAACGTGGAGGGCGTCTACGCGGTGGGCGACGTCAAGGGCGGGCCGCAGTTCACCTACGTCTCCTACGACGACTACCGGATCGTCCTCGACCAGCTCGAGGGCCGAGGCGAGCGGGCGACAACGGGACGCCTGCTGCCCACCACCACCTTCCTGGAGCCGCCGCTCTCCACCATCGGCCTGAGCGAGAAGGAGGCTCGCGAGAGCGGACGGGCGGTGGACGTGCGCAAACAGAAGGTCGCCGAGATCCCGATCGTGCCGCGCCCGAAGATCGTCGGCCAGCCGGAGGGCGTGGCGAAGTTCCTGGTGGATCCGCAGACCAACCTCATCCTCGGCGCGACCCTGTTCTGCGTGGACTCGCAGGAGCTCATCAACACCGTCGCCATCGCCATGCGGCACGGCATCACCGCGCGGGAGCTCGGGGAGGGCATCTACACCCACCCGAGCTCGTCGGAGATCTTCAACGCCCTGCTCGCCTGAGGCGCCGCGGAGGGCCCCGCGGAGGCATTTTCGGGGGTCGAAATCGCGTGTGGGGCCCCAGGTGGCCCGTAGCGCCGCGCGAGGGGCGTCCCGCATCATTAGTAGCGGCCCTGAAACGGGCCCTGTGGGCTCGCAGGAGGCCCGTGGCGGCTATAGGCAGACGCCGGTCGTCATCCCACAGGCCTGGCAGATGGGGTTTCCGGAGCCGTCCGACACACAGGGGTTGATGCTCCGCTGCTGGCAGGTCGTGCCGGTCGGGCAGTCGTAGTCCAGCGTGCACGGCACGTAGCAGCCGGGGGCGGGGATCGGGTTCTGGCCGCAACCGGGCTCGAACTTCTTGCACTCGGCGGTGGGGCGGGTGCAGACCTTCACGGCCATGTCACACGCGCGGCAGGTGGCGACGCCGCCCGGCTCGGGCGGGCACGGGTGTGCGCTCCGCTCCTCGCAGATCTCTCCCCGGTGGCAGTCGAAGCGGGTCTCGCAGAGCCTGTAGCAGGCCACCGCCGGAAGCGGGTTGGGGCCGCAGCCCGGGTGGAGGTCCGTGCAGTCCGCCGGAACGCAGACCGCGACGTCCATCCCGCATGCGGTGCAGGTGGCGCCACCGTTCGGATCCGCTGGACACGGGTTGATGTTCCGCTTCTCGCACCGGCCGTTGCCGCAGTCCGAGTCCGACTTGCACTCGAAGTAACAGCCCGCGGCGGGGATGGGGTCGCTGCCACATCCCGGCTCGAAGTTCGTGCAGCTCTGCGCGCCCGGCCTGGTCGCGGAGGTCAGATCGCCGCCACCTTCGGCGGTGGTCAGGTCGTCCGCGAGGCCGCTGCCGGAGCAGGCGGCGAGAAGAGACGACAAGGCAGCGGCGAGGAGGGGCAGTCTCAGGTTCGTTTGCATGGCAGGGCAGGCATGCAAGCAGGCGACCGTCTCCGCAGGCGACCCAAGTCGGGAAGATGACTGGCCGCGGCCCGCCGTCCGCGGCGCCTGCCTCAGTTTTCCGATGCTGAGGGCGAGTGATTCATGAGGGGTGCTGCGCCGGGTTCTCGCCGGTGGCGGTGGGTGGGATGCCGGCGCGCTCGTGGGGAAAGATGGCCGCCACGCCCACAGCGATCACGGCGAGGCCCGCCACGACCCAGAAGCTCACGTGCAGCGCGCGGTCGAGCGCGCCGGCGAGCGCGGTGAAGATCGCCGGATCGAGCGACCTGCCGTGGTCCGCGCCGAGCAGCTCCTGCGCCGCACCGGGCGGCACTCCGGGGACGCCGGCCAGCATGGTGGCGAGGATGCCGCCCAGCCCTCCCACCGCCAGCGTCCCGCCGATGGTGCGGAAGAACATGTTGCTCGCGGTGGCGACGCCGCGCTGGTTCCAATCCACCGCGGTCTGCACGGTCAGGAGCAGCGCGGTCGAGCCGAAGCCCAGCCCGGCGCCGTAGGTGAACATCACCAACTGCAGCACCGGCACCTGCGTGTCCGGGCCGGTGATCAACGCCAGCGCCACCGCGGAGACGAGCGCCAACACGCTGCCGATCCGGATGAAGGGCCGGAAGCCGAAGCGCGGGATGAGGCGGCCGGAGAGCGTGCTCGCGATGGGCCAGCCGATGACCATGGGTGTGATGGCGGAGCCCGCCTGCGTAGGCGAGCCGCCGAGGATCCCCTGCACGTAGAGCGGCACGTAGGTGACCGTGGCCATCATCGCCGCGCCGATGAGCATGCTCTGCACGTTGGCCAGCGCGATCACCGGCCGCCGCAGCAGCGGGATGGGGATGAGCGGCTCCTTCGCGCGCTGCTCGATGAAGACGAAGAGGACCAGCAACACCGCCGCCGGCAGCAATGGCCACGCGCCCATCCCCGTCCCGCCGCTGGTGCCCGCGAGCAGCAGGAGGATGGCGATGCTGAAGACGGAGGCCCCCGCGAAGTCGAGCGAGTGCCGCTTCCGCTCGATGCGCTCGTGCAGGAAGAGCCAGATCATGATCATCGACGCGATCGCGAACGGGACGTTGATGAAGAAGATCCACTGCCAGGAGAACGACTTGACGATGAGGCCGCCGAGCAGCGGCCCCACCAGGCCGGCGAAGCCCCACACCGCGCCCACGAAGCCCTGGATGCGCGCGCGCTCCTTCAGCGTGTAGAGGTCGCCGATGACGGTGGTGACGATGGGCTGCATCGCACCCGCGCCGAAGCCCTGCAGCGCCCGGAAGACCACCAGCTCGCCCATGGTGTCGGAGAACCCGCAGGCGATCGAGCTGACGAGGAACACCGACAACCCGAAGAGCAGGATCGGCTTGCGTCCGAAGAGGTCCGCCAGCTTGCCGAAGATGGGCACCATCACCGTCGAGGCGACGAGGTACGAGGTGAAGACCCACGCGTAGAGCTGGATGCCGCCGAGGTCCCCCACCACAGACGGCATGGCGGTGGAGACGATGGTCATCTCCATCGCCGCCATGAACATGGCGAGGATGAGCGCGGTCAGCGCCAGCGGGCGGCGCGTCTGCTTCTCGACCCGGGCGTTCACAACGCGGCGCGCTCGGTGCGCCACCAGCGATCGGCTTCCCGGCGCACGTGGCCCTCTCGCTCCAGCTTGAGGAGGATTGCCTCCGCGCTGCGCTCCGCCACAGGGTGGATGAACGGGGGCGTGTCCGAGTACGCGACCGCGACGATCTCGCCCAGCGACAGGCCCGGCGCCTGTGGCGGGACCGCCTGCAGCACCAGTCCCTCGCGCATCCGGCGGTGCTCCAGGTACTCCTCCAGCTTCGCGACGCCGTCCGGAATGGCGGGACCATGCGCGGGGTAGATCGTGCTCACCGGCAGCTCGCGCAGGCGCTCGAGCTGCGTGAGGTAATCCGCCATGTCGCCCTCGGGCGGGTCGATGACGATGGTCCCGATGCCGGCCACCATGTCGCCCACCACCGCGGCGCGGGAGACCTCGTCCACGAGGCACACGTGTCCCTGCGCATGTCCCGGCGTGTGCAGGACGCGCCACTTCATCTCCGGCCCCACCTTCTGCGTGGGGAGCAGATCGATGACCTCGCCGTCCGCGAGCAGCCTTTCCACCGTCCCCGGCGGCAACCTGTCCGCGGTCCGCGCGTGCGCCCACAGGGGCAGCCCGAGCCGCGCCTTCAACGCCAGCGCCCCGCCGATGTGGTCCGCGTGGTGGTGCGTGAGCAGCACGGCCTTCAGCGCCCTTCCCTCCTCCACCATTCCGGAGAGCTCCGTGCACAGCGCGTCCAGCTCCGCCGGCGAGTCCGCGCCCGGATCGACGATCACCAGCTCGCCGTTGCCGATGACGATGCAGTTGGTGTGCGTGGCCGGCGGCAGCGTGTCCGTCTCCAGCGGGAAGAGGTGCACGCCGCGCTGGAACTCGATCCGCGTGGCGATGAAATCCGGGCAGTGCGGCGGGTTGCGCAGCGACTCCAGCGCCTCGTCGATGGTGGTGAAGTCGGCCATCACCCGCATCGCGTGGAGGTTGGGCGGGTGGAGCAGCGCGGTCCCCGCCTCCCAGCGCGCGATTGCCGCCATCGGCGAGATCCACTCCCCGTCCACCAGCTCGCCCGGCCACACCTCCGCCTTCACGTGGGCCGGCGCCTCCACCAGGTAGAAGCGCGCGTCGAACCGCACCGGCAGGAACGGCGGCGTCACCCAGCGGCCCGCATCGTGGAAGTCCTTCGCGCGCAGGGTGAGGCCGCGCTCGTGCAGCATCTGCCGGAAGCTCGCGCGGCTCGCCTTCGTCGCCGGATCGCGATCGAGCAGCGTACGTCGCAGCGCATCGAGCTCCGTCTGGGGCACCTTCTCCGCGCCCGCGGCCACCAGCACGCCCGTCTCCTCGAAGAGCTCGCGCGCGGCGCCGGCGATCAGCGCGGCCTCCATGCCGCTCGCGCCCTCCACCGGCACGTCCCCGTCCGCTCTGTCCACCTTGCCGCCCGGGAACGCGTAGAACCCGCCCGCGAAGCGCAGGCCCCGGTCGCGCCGCAGCCAGAAGACCTCCGCGCCTGCGCCCAGGCCGTGTCCCACGCGACGGAAGAGCACCACCGCCGAGGCATCCTTCGCCTTCGCCTGCTTCCGCTCGGGCTTCGGCAGGCCCGGAAACGATTCGCTCATGAGAGAAGCTCCCCTCGGTGCGCACGCCGCAGCACCGCGCGCGCGTGATCCGCCTGCTCCGGCTTCACGTACAGCCGGGACAACCGCACCGCCCCGCTGAAGCGCTGGTAGAGCGGCGTGTAGCGCGCGACCTCGGTCAGCCGTCCGGTCGAGACGTCGAGGATGAAGAGGCTCGGGCCGCCGCCGTGCTCGAAGTAACGGGAGAGCACCCCGCGCGACTCGCAGGAGAAGTGCTCGATGCCTTCTGCGCTGAGCGCGGACTCGAGGGACGCGAGGTCGTAGCCCAGGTCGCGCTCGGTGAACTCGACGAGCTTCTTGAACGGCTGCCGCACCACGATCCGCTGTGCCCACCGGTTCTTCGACTGCCGCAAGGTCGAGAGCAGCGCCACGTCGTCGCAGAGCAGGAACGCTTCCGGATCGGCGGGGATCTCGAACTCGCCGGGCGCCTCCTCGTAGAAGCGCCGGAGCATGAAGTCGAAGTTCACCGTGGTGTGGTGGTAATAGACAGACAGGAACATGTGGTAGCGGCTGAGGAGGAAGTCCTCGAACGCGAACGCCGCCGCCCGCGAGAGCGCCATGTACGCGCGCCCGTCCTTCACCGCCGGGTTCAGGTTGCCCACGATCCAGTCGAGGTCGAACCGGCCGTAGGTCACCCCCGTGTAGAAGGAGTCCCGCAGCAGGTAGTCCATCCGGTCCGCGTCCAATTCGCCGGAGACGATGGCGCGCAGGCACGGAAACCAGTCCACGCCTCCGTCCTCGAAGGGCGTCTCCCCCGGCGGCGGGACGCCGATGATGAGCGAGGTCAGCGCCTCCGGCGTCAGCCCCAGCGGTGCGTAGTGCGCGCGCAGGATGGGTGAAAGCGAGCTGTCGAGGACCAGCTTCGCCGTGTAGTCCTCGTGCACCGCCTGCACGTCCGGTCCCGGCGCATCCGGCCCTTCGCTGAGCCATGCGGGCAGGTTCAGCAGGGCGCGCTTCGGCGCGATCTTCTCGGAGGCGTGCGACATGGGCATGTGCCCGAGGTCGTGGCAGAGGACCGCCGCGCGCACCGCCGCCCGGAACCGCGAACGCGCTGCGTCACCGAGCGTGCTGCGGCTGGCCACCGCGTCGAAGAGCCTCGAGGCGACGTGCATGGCGCCGAGCGAGTGGGCGTGGCGGGTGTGCGTGGCGCCCGGAAAGGCGAGGTCGCCGAAGCCGAGCTGCCGGACGTTCCGCAGCCTCTGGAAGTAGCGGCTGTCCACCACCGCCTTCTCTTCGTCCGAAACGTCGATCGTCCCGTGGATGGGATCCCGGATGCGCATGGCGCGATGACGCATAGCGCGGAATGGCGCGCCCGTCGCCACGGGTTACGGGGCGTGATAGTGAGCCCGCCCAACCGAATGCAGCTCTGCATCCTCTACAACCGGGACGGCGACCTCCTCGAGGACGACCCCGGGCGGGAAGCGCGAGAAGACGTCGCCCGCGTGGCCACCGGCCTCGAGGAAGCGCTCGAAGAGGACGGCCTCCACCGCGTGCAGCTCGTCGAGGTGGGGCGGGACCCCTTCGCCTTCGTCTCCACCATCCGCAAGCTGATGCCGGCGCTGGTGGTGAACCTGTGCGAGTCGGTCGCCGCGGACAGCCGCGGGGAGATGGCCATCCCCGCCATGCTCGACCTGCTGGGCGTGCCGTACACCGGCTCGGGGCCGCTGGCGCTCGGGCTCTCGCTGCACAAGGACAAGGCCAAGGAGATCCTCCACGCCCGCGGCATCTCCACCCCTGCGTTCCGCGCCTTCACCCGCGGCGAGGACGCGCTGCGCTCGGACCTGCCGCTGCCGGCGATCGTGAAGCCGTCGCGCGAGGACGCTTCGATGGGCGTGGACATGGACTCGGTCGTCCACACCCGCGAGGCGCTGGCCGCCGCGGTGGAGCGGGTGGTCACCGCGTTCAAGCAGCCGGCGATCGCCGAGTCCTTCATCGAGGGACGGGAGATCTACGTCCCGCTGCTCGGCAACCGTCCGCGGCGCGCGCTGCCCCTGAGCGAGATCGCCTTCGGCAAGGCGTTCGATGGCCGGCCGAACATCGTGTCCTACCGCGCCAAGTGGGAGCCCGAGTCCGACGAGTGGAAGGACAGCCCCTCGGTCGGTTGCACGCTTCCTCCGGAGCTGGAGGCGCGCGTGGTGGAGACCGCGGTGGCCGCGTTCGAGGCGCTGGAATGCCAGGACTACGGCCGCGTCGATCTGCGCGTGACGCCGGAGGGGCAGCCCTACGTCATCGACATCAATCCGAATTGCGACCTGCATCCGCAGGCCGGGTTCGCTAAAGCAGCTGCACGCGCCGGCATCGGCTACCCCGAGCTGGCGCGGCACCTGGTGGACATCGCCCTCGAGAGGATCCATGGAAATCCGTCGCATCGCGCCGCAGGACAGGGAGCTGCTGCAGCTTCTGCTCGGCCGCATCGAGACCTTCACCCCGACGGAGGTTGAGTGCGCGCTCGAGGTGATCGACGCGTCGCTCCAGCCCGGCAACAAGGACTACGACGTCCTCGTCGCCAGCCGTGACGAGAAGCTCGTCGGTTACATCTGCTACGGCCCCACGCCGATGACCGAGGGCACCTTCGACCTCTACTGGATCGCCTCGGATCCGGCGGTGCGCGGCCAGGGCGTGGGCGCGGCGCTGGTCTCGGCCATGGAGGGTGACCTCCGCCGGCGGCAGGCGCGCGTGGTCCGCGTGGAGACCTCGGCCACCGAAGCGTACGGCCCCACCCACGGCTTCTACGCGTCGATGAAGTACGCCGAGGAGGCCCGCTTCCGCGACTTCTACAAGCCCGGGGACGACCTCATCATCCTCGCCAAGCGGCTCTAGACATGCGGCGCATCTCGGTTGCGTGTCTGCTCGCCCTCGTCGTCGTCGGCGCGGCGCCGGTTGCGTTTGCAAAGGCCCCGGCGGCGAAGGCTCCGGCTCGTGTCCAGGCAAAGAAGCCCGCCGAGCTGTCCGACGCGCTGAAGGCCCCGCGTCCGGCGAACGGTGAGTGGTTCGGGCTCTACCTGCTCGGCAAGAAGGTGGGCCACCTCTACACGCACCTCGCGCTGGTGCCCGGCAAGCCGGACCAGGCGCAGGCGGTGAACGAGCTCGTCTTCAAGGCGAACGTGGGCCACCGCACCTCGGAGCGGCTGCACCGCGAGACGCGCACCTACGAGTCGAAGCCCAACGGCAGGCTGCTCTCGCTGAAGGTGGAGCAGCGCGGCGACGGCGGCGACCAGACCATCGAGGCCACCAACGGACCGGACGGGCTGCGCGTCGTTCGCAAGAGGCCGGGCTGGGCGGACGACGAGCGCATGCTCCCGCGCAGCGTGGAGACGGTGGAGCTCGCGGACCAGGCGCGCGTGGCGCTGCTGCGCAACCGCAAGGTCGAGGGCGTGCTGCTCGACGGGCTGGACCTGCAGCCGTATCCCGTGCGCTCCACGCCGGAGAAGCCGGAGGAGCGGACCATCGGCGGCGTGAAGGTGAAGCTGCGGCGGGTCACCACGATCTCGGAGAAGGAGAACGTCCCCGCGCTGGCCGCCTTCACCCACGCGGGCGAGGCGGTGGAGATCGTGATGGGCGGCACCATGCGCGCGGTGGCGGAGCCGGAGGAGACGGCGAAGCGGCTCGACAAGGTGGAGGTCTTCGGGCTCACCCGCCTCGAGCTGCCGAAGCCGCTGCCGGAGAGCGCGCGCAAGGTCCCGGGCACGGTGACGCTGGTGATCGAGGGACTTCCCGAGCGCTTCCACAAGGATGTCAGCGGACGGCAGACCTACCGCAAGCTTCCGGATGGCAAGACCGAGGTGACGATCCGCGCCGAGGCGCCTCCTGCCGCGGCTGCGAAGAAGCCGGTTCTCGCATCGAAGCTGAAGGATCCCGCGGACGGGCGCTACTCGAAGGCCACGCTGGCGGTGGAGTCGGACCACCCGGAGATCGTCAAGCTCTCGAAGCGGCTGGTGGGCGGGGTGAGCGATCCCTTCGAGGCGGCGAAGGCGATCAACGCGTGGGTCTACGCGAACATGAAGCGGGACTACGGCGCGTCTTCGGATCGCGCCAGCGACGTGCTCCGCCAGATGAAGGGCGACTGCACCGAGCACGCGCTGCTCTCGGTGGCGCTGCTTCGGGCGGCGGGGATCCCGGCGAGGCGCGTGGACGGCGTGGTGTACCTGCGCAACGAGGACGGGGTGCCGGCGCTCTACTGGCACGAGTGGGTGGGCGCGTGGATCGGCGACCGGTGGGTGGACCTCGATCCGACCTTCAATCAGCCCATCGCGGACGCCACGCACTTCGCGCTCGGAGAAGAGGGCGGCGCGGAGATCACCCCGCTGATGGGCGTGCTGAAGGTCGTCGAGGCGCGCTGAAGCGGACGCGCCGGTCACCCGCGCTGCGGCGTGATGGGACGATCCTGATAGGGCCGCGCGTCGAGCGGGACGTCGATGGTGAAGGTCGTGCCCACCTCCGGCAGGCTGCTCACCTCGATGCTTCCACCGTGGGCTTCGCTCACCGCCCGGACCAGCGCGAGGCCAAGCCCCCATCCGCGGGCGGCCTGCTCGGCGCTGCGGGCGCGGCGGAAGACCTGGAAGAGGGCATCGAGCTCTTCGGCCGGGATGTGCGTGCCCTCGTTGTGCACCGACAGTTGCACGCGCTCGTGAAACTCGGTCACCTTGACGGTGATCGGGCGGTGGCTGGCGCCGTACTTCACCGCGTTGGTGAGCAGGTTCTCCAGCGCGCGGCGGATCGCGTCGGCATCGAGATGTCCCTGCACCGGTTCGTTTCCAACCTCCAGTCGGAACCGCTCCCCGTAGGTGAGCTCGAGGTTGTGCAGGATGTCCCTGGCGAGGTCGCCCACGTCCATCGGCGCGAGCGTGAGGGGGAGGCGCTCGCCCGCGCTGAGCCGTCCCACGTCCAGCAGGTCCTTCAGCCGGCGGTCCGCCCGCTCCAGCGCGTCCACCGCGCGGGAGGCCCAGCGCGGGATGTCCGGTGACTGGGGACGCCGGAGGATCATCGACAGGCCCGCGTACGCGGCGGTGAGCGGGCCCCGGAGATCGTGCGCCAGCGTGTACATGAACTGCTCGCGGAGCGTCTCCGAGACCAGCGCGTAGGACGTACAGGCCTCGCGGACCGCGCTGTCGATGCTGCGGAGGATGACCGCCTGCTCGCGCGGGGTGAGCCGCGCGTCCGGATCCTCATCGAGCACCTCGAGCAGGACGTCCCGGAGGAGCTGGTACTCGTGGATCACGTCCTCGAGCTGGTAGCCGGTCAGCCTCACCCGCTCTCCGCCATGTTCCTGGGCGCTCGTCGAACCGTCGGTGGCGGTCAGGCGGGGGTGGTCCGGGTGCAGCGCCTCGGCGAGGTACTTCAGGAACAGCGGCACCGTGTTCACGAGGATGAGGTCGGGGTGCGGCCGGATCGCGGCGACCTCGGCGCGCAGCCGGCGCGACCACTCCTCGAGGATCCGCTCCTTCTGCGCCAGCAACCGGCCGGACGCGGACGTGTGCCCCGTCTCCTCCATGAAGCAAGGATGTGCGTCCTCATCCCCATGTGACGAGAGCCCGGAGCGGCCCGGCCAGACGCCCGTCGCACAGGCGAGCGGCTGCGCATCCCGGCGTGCTACGACCACTGAATGGACGAGCAGGAGAAGGCCGCTCAGCCGCGCAGACAGAAGACGCCTCGGAAGCTCACCGCCCCCTACCTGGAGAACGCCGCGCTCCACTACCTGAAGCGCTTCGCCGCCACCGAGGCGGGGCTGCGCCGGGTGCTGATGCGGAAGGTGGAGCGCTCGCTGCGCGCGCAGGCCGGTGAGGGGGCTGCCGACGGGGTCGACCGTGCCCAGGCGCAGGTGTGGATCGACGAGCTCGTCCAGAAGCTCGTGCGCAACGGGCTGGTGAACGACGCCTCGTTCGCCGAGCAGAAGGCCCAGAGCCTGCGCGCGTCCGGCCGCAGCGCCCGGGTGATCGCGCTGAAGCTGCGGATGAAGGGCGTGCCCGATCCGCTCGCAGCGCAGCAGTTGGGCGAGGTCGTGGCCGAGGTCCCGGAGGAGGACGCGGCGCGCACCTGGGCGAAGAAGAAGCGGCTGGGACCTTTCCGGAAGGACGTCGATCGGCGCGCGCAAAGGCAGCGCGATCTCGCGGCGATGGTCAGGGCGGGGTTCCCCTTCGACATCGCCCGGCGGGTGATCGACGCAGACGCAGACGCAGACGCGGACGTGGACGTGGACCTCGACGAAGGGTGAGGACCTCAGGCGCCGGGCAGAGTCGCGTCCACCAGCGCTTCGAAGTCGTCGATCATCGTCCGGACGGTCTCGAAGCCCGCGCTCCAGAAGCCGGGCGAGCCGATGTCCAGCCCCACCCGCGCCAGCAGCGCCTGCGGCGTGTCCGAAGAGCCCGAGGAGAGCAGCTCCACGTAGCGCGGGACGAAGGCGCCTCCCTCCTCCTCGTAGCGGCGGTAGAGCGCGAGCACCAGCAACTGCCCGAACGCGTAGCTGTAGCAATAGAAGCGGTAGCTCACGAAGTGCGGGATGCTGATCCACCCCCACCGGTCGCGCGGGAAGAACGTCACCGAATCGCCGTACAGGCGCCGGCGCTCCTCCATCCAGAGCGACGAGAAGTCCTCCGCCGGCACCACGCCCTCCGCCCGCCGCGCGTGCGCCCGCATCTCCCAGCGCGTGTACGCCACCTGGTTGAACACGGTCGCGAGCACGTCCTCGATCCGCACCGCGAGCAGGTTCCGGCGCAGCACCGGATCCCGCTCGGCATCGAAGAGGCGGCGCATGAGGAGCAGCTCGGCGAAGACCGAGGCGGTCTCGGCCAGGGGCGTGGTGGGCCAGAAGTTCAACGGGCTCTGGCCGCGCGAGAGGTAGAAGTGGATGCCGTGCCCCAGCTCGTGCGCGAGCGTGGACACGTCCTCGATCCGGTCGTTGTAGTTGAGCAGCACGTACGGGTGCAGCGAGGGCAGCATCCCCGAGCAGAACGCGCCGTCCCGCTTCCCCTGCCGCGGCCGCACGTCGATCCAGCGCTTGTCGAAGAACTCGCGGGCGATGTCGGCGAAGCGGCCGTCGAACGCGCCGAACGCGTCCACCACCATCTCCCGGCCCTCCTCCCAGCCGATCTTCTTCTCCGTGGTCTCGAGCGGCGCCAGCAGGTCGTGCGAGGCGAAGTCGCGCAGGCCCAGCACCTTCGCCTTCAGCCGCATGTAGCGCTG
>CAZCWA010000035.1:0-18912 GCA_964502265.1 uncultured Myxococcaceae bacterium
GGATGGAGTCGTTGGTGCTCTTGAGGTCCTTGTCCGTCAGCGCCAGCCGCAGCACCCGCTCGAGGATGAGGTCGGTGGAGCTCTTCTCCCCGCCCAGCGCGTTCTTGCGCTGCACCTCGGCGAGCACGTTGTAGTACTCGGCCGAGTCGAGGTTGCGCTCCAGCATCCGCGCGAGCTCCTCCTGCACCGGTCCGTAGAGGCGCTCGAAGTCCTCCACGATCATGTTCGACTCCCGGTAGCGGCAGTTCTCGTAATAGATGACCGCCTTGAGGATCATCGCCTCGGGGAAGTACTCGTCGCGGAAGAACGGCGAGGAGAGCGTGATCAGGTTGCCCAGCGCCTGCTCATACTGGTCCACCCGATAGTTCGCCCACGACGCCTCGAAGAGCGCCTCCAGCCACTGCGAGGTCCCGCGCTCGATGCGCTTGAGGTAGTGGATGGCGTAGCGGTTCTGGTCGTGCTCGTAGTGCGTGCGCGCGAGTTGCATGAACGCCAGCTCCCGCAGCCCGTCGAGCTGCTTTCTGTCCGCCGCCGTCTCCGCGATGGTGCTCCGCGTCAGCCGCACCACCTGCTTGAGCGCCTCCTGCGACTGGTCGAACTTCTGCTCGCGGTACGAGGCCAGCGCCTCGAGGTACTTCGCCCGCGGGTGGAAGGTGTCGCTCTGCGGGATCTGCCCCACCAGCCGGCGCACCTCGTCGAAGCTCGCCGTCGCCTCCTGTTGGCGGCCCACCTCGTCCAGCGCACGGCCACGCACGAAGTGGTAGCGCGCCAGCAGGTAGTGGAACTCGTTGCGGAAGCGCTCGGGGAACTCGTGGTTGGAGTACTTCGCGATCGTCTCCAGCACCACGGACTCGTTCACCGTCTTGCGGCTGATGAAGAACAGCCACTCGAGGGAGGTGGCGAAGTACTCGGTGTGCGAGCCCTTCTCGAGGATCTTCCCGAACTCCACCAGGGACGAGTGGTACAGCCCCATCCGGTAGAGCGCCTTGGCCATCAGGTAGTGCGCCTCGAGGTGCAGGTCCGCCATCTTCGGGTCCTGCATCAGCTCGTACGCGGTCAGCGCCGCTCGGTCGTAGCGCTCGTCCTTGAAGAGGTTCGTGGCCACGTCCAGCTTCTGCCGGTCCGCGGTCTTGCCCGCGAGGTCCACCGCCTCGAACGACATCACCGGCGCGGCCTTGCTGCCACCCCCGCTGCGCGCCGGCGCACCCGAAGCCGTGCCCGTGGCAGGCGGCGGCGCCTCGATGGGCTTTGCCTCGCCGTCGCTCAGATCGAGCCCGCCGAAGGACATCCCGCCCTCTTCCTTCTTCTCTTCGGCCTTCTTCTTGGGGGCCGGGGAGGACTTCTTGGCGGGGGCCTGTCGCTTCGGCGCCGGCTTCTTCTTCTTGCTCTCGCCGCCGAGGTCCAGGCCCTCGAACGACATCTGGGCGAAGGCCGGCGCGGCGAACGCGAGGGCAGCCCCGAAAACGACTGTGCGCAGTTGCCGGATCATGGAGCTACTCGGGGAGGAAGGAGGTGGGGAGGAACATGGAGAAGCCCAGCTCGAACATGAGCTGGTTGCGCAGGATCTCCGTCTTGTCCGGCAGTCCCTGCACGCGCTCCACGTAGATGAGGTCGCGCAGCTCGGCGCGGAGGGTGAGGAAGCGGTTGAGCACGATGCGGGTGCCCACGCCCACGTTGCCGCCCACGGTCATCAGCGGCTGTGACCCGCCGTTGTCGAGGTCCGGCCCCCGGTAGCCCACCGCCGCCACGCCGCCCAGCGCGTAGAGGTCGAAGTGGAGGAAGGTCTCCGCGAGCAGACCCACCTTGCCGTAGAGCGGCGACCAGCTCGCGTCCACGCCGGCGAGCCAGTTGAGCTGTCCCGGCGCGCGCCCGTCGAGCTCGTCGTACTTCGGCGAGCGGCAGCCGGTGGAGAGGCAGATCTGCGCGGCGTTGGAGACCACCGGCACCGGCGTGTAGCCGCCCCGCAGGTGCAGGCCGAACTGCTCGGTCGGGAAGAACCCCACCGTGCCGCCGAGGACGTACTTGGTGAAGAACGCGTCGTTGAGCGACATGCTCGCCGACGGGCTCGCCTCGAAGCGGCCCCGCTTGAGGAAGAGGTGACCGGAGACCGGACGCACCCGCTCACGCAGGGGACCTACGCGATCCTTGTCCACCTCGGAGACGTCACCCGCCTCGTCCTCGGACTGGCCGCGCTGTGCGTGGGCGGGCAGCGAGACGAAGCCGATGCAGAGGAGCGCGAGCGCGCCGAAGAGCTTGAACGCGCGCATCTACTCGGCCTCCCGCGTGGTCGACTTGAACGGCAGGAAGAGCGAAATGCCGGTGCTGAGCATCATGATGTTCTGGGTGGCGCCCTTGGTGGTGCCCTGGGGCTGGTCCACGTAGCTGGTGTTGATGAGCGAGGCGTTGACGGCGAGGAAGTCCTTCGCCACCACGCGCACGCCGAGGCCGAGGTCCATGGCCGGGTTCGGCCCGCGCCCCGGAAGCGACGAGGTCTCGGTGGTGACCACGCCGAGCCCGCCCACGAGGTACGAGTCGAAGTGGAGGATGTTGTTCCAGATCGCCACCTTCCCGTAGATGGGGCTCCACTCCACGCCCGCGGTGGCCGTCCACTCCGGCACCGAGTGGAAGATCCGGCTCTGGAAGGTGCGCTTGGCGGTGCTCACGTCGTCCGTCGCGCCGGTGCGCAGCAACCCGAAGCGCGCGCTGATCGCGAGGTTGTCCTGCAGGTGGTACGCGCCGCGGATCGTCGCCCCGAACTTCGAATAGAAGGGGTCGTTCACCGCGTAGGCGATGGAGGGCGCGAGCTCGAACCGGTTCTTCTTCAGGTAGAGCTTGCGCTGCACGCTCTTGACGCGGTCCTCCACCGTCACGTCGCGCTCACCTCCGAGGAGGGCCTCACGCGACGTCACCGACCGGCGCGGCTCTTCAGGGGGGGCCGTGCCGGAGCGGAGGTCCACCGACTCCGGCTCAGCGGGCTGCGAGGGTTGCGCCTCGGGTTCGGTCAGGTCCAGCCCCAGCCCACCTTCCTGCGCCTGCGCGACCAGGGGCAGAAGGGCGAGGGCGGACACCATCATCGCGGCTTTGCGGAGTGCCATTCCGGGCGGCATCCTAGTGCCACCCGAAGCCCCGTTACAACTCGGCTGAACTCGCCAAGTTGCGAAGATTCCTACGGTATTTCTTCAGGTGGATGGGTTTCCCCGTCAATTCGAGCCTGCCCGCCCGCCGTTCCGGACGATTGCGGAGGCCGTCGGGGTGCTAACGTTCGGGGGGTGAGAGCTTTCGATCAGCAGGGCAGGCAGGCGACCTCGGGCGGTTCCACCTTCGGATTCGCGCTGGTGGCGTTGGGGATCTTCGGGGTGCTCGGGGGCAGCGGGTGCACCAACACCACGGAGCTCGGCAACGACTGCACCATGGTCCGCCGCGATCCGACCGACACCGACGATTCGGACGGCATCCGCTCCGTCCCCATGAAGGAGAGCGAGATCGGCGCGTTCAAGGACTTCATCTCCTTCGGCGCCACCGACTGCGAGGATCTCATCTGCGTGCGCGACAGGTCCGATCCCAAGGGCGCGGACCCCACCGCCAACGCGCAGGGCTTCTGCACCCGCACCTGCATCCCCGGCCGCGCGGACACCTGCCTCACCGGCAACGAGGACATCGACGAGGGCCCCGACCCCTTCGAGTGCCGCCAGCTCCTCCTCGACGACGACACCCTGGCCACGCTCCGCACCGAGCAGCCGGATCTGTACCGCCGCTTCTTCGGCACCGCGGAGACGACGTACTTCTGCGCGCGCCGGGCGGACCCCTCGCAGACGCAGCAGTAGATCCTTCTTCCGCACCGTCCGTTCACGCCCTCCGGAGCGCCCTTCATCGCGCTCGGGAGGATTGGAATGAACCGGACGGTGTCGCTGCTCTCCCTCGCCGCGGGACTCGGGCTCCTCGCGCTCGTGCTCGCGGGCCCCACGCAGCCCGTGGGCCCTCCCATGGCCCCGCCGGTGGGGCATCCACCGCCTCCGGTGCCGAACCCGGTCGCGTCGCCGCCCGTCATCGCCCCCGTGGTTCCCGCGGGCTCGCTCGACTTGAAGGGACGGCTGTCCCACCCGCTGGTGGGCCTGGGCCGGACGGAGGCGTTCGTCACCGTCGATCTGGAGGGCGTGGAGGTCGCAGGCCAGGAGCGCGCGCCGGTGAACCTCGCGCTGGTGATCGACCGCTCCTGCTCGATGGCCGGAGATCCCCTGGCGCAGGCGAAGCGGGCGGCATTGCACCTCGTGCGTCAGCTCGGACCGGGGGATCGGCTGTCGATCGTCCACTACGGCAGCGATGTGCGCGAGTTCGGCGGCGCGATGGCCAACGGGGAGAACAGGGCGCGGATGGAGTCGTTCATCCGGCGCATCACCGACGATGGCGGGACCAACCTCAGCGACGGGCTCGTGGCGGGGAAGCGGCAGGTGCTGCGCGCGGCGGACGGGTTCAAGGTGAACCGCGTCATCCTCATCAGCGACGGCGAGCCCACCGAGGGGATCACCGAAGAGCGCGGGCTGCTCTCGCTGGCCGGCCGCATCCGGCGGGAGGGCGTGAGCATCTCCTCGATCGGCGTGGGCACCGGGTTCAACGAGCGGGTGATGCAGGGCATCGCCGAGTACGGCAGCGGCGGCTACGCGTACCTGCGCAACGCGTCGATGCTGGCGTCGATCTTCCAGAAGGAGCTGCAGCAGGCGGGGACCGCGGTGGCGCGGGACGTGGCGCTGACCTTCGAGCTGCCGGAGGACGTGGAGCTGGAGGAGGTGCTCGGCTACCGGCACACCCGCGAGGGCCGCACGGTGCGCGTGGCGCTGACGGACTTCTCCGCCGGCCAGCGGGAGCGGGTGATCGCGAAGGTTCGCGTCTCCGCCAGCGAGGCCGGCCGCGCGGTGGACGTGGCGAAGGTGAAGGTGACGTACCGGGATCTGCTCGCCGAACGCCCCGCGCAGGCGCAGCAGACGCTGGCGGCGCTGGCCTCCGACCGCGAGGAGGAGGTAGCCCGACGCCGCGATCCCGAGGTGGCGGTGCACGCGGCGCGGGCGGAGGCGGCGCAGAACACCACGCGGGCCGCGGACCTCTTCGCGCAGGGCCGGCGGGGCGAGGCGAAGCGGGTGCTGCAGCAGAACGCCCTGGTCTTCGAGGAGGCCGCGCAGATCGCCGGCCCCACGGCGGTGGCGGCGGACGTGGCGGTGCAGGAAGAGCTCTCCCACGGCTTCGAGTCGGCGCGGGGGGAGGAGGAGGTCCAGCACCAGGTGAAGGGCGCGAAGGCCCGGGCGCTGAAGGACTTCGGGCGGATGGGTTCGACGTACTGACCGACGTGAGGTCCACCATGAGCGCCGCCATCCTGCAGATGCACCGCCGTGAGTCCTTCGAACGCAGCGCCACCCTCGCGCTGGGGACGGGCGCTTTGGCCGGGCTCGTCCACCACGCCCTGGGCTGGCTGGGGGGGCCGGTGCCGCTGGTGCTGCTGGGGACGATCGCCGCGGTGGCGGCGACCTTGCGGGGAGATGTGATCGACCGGGTGCTGCTCGGCGTGTTCGCAGTGGCGGTGCCGGGGGTGATCTGGCTGCTCGGGCTGTCGTGGGGCTGGACGGTGGCGCTGGGCGCGGGCGCGGCGGGGATGCTGACCGTGCGCGCGCAGGTGTGCGAGCTGGGCGAGGAGGGACAGCTCGGCACCGTGCGTCCGGGCCCGCTGAACTACGCGGCGAGCGCGGTGATGGGCGCAGTGCTCGGCCTCGGGGGCGCACACGTGGTCGAGGTCCTCGCGCGCCGTCTGGTGGAGATCGACACGCCCGCGCCGATCCTCGCGATGGTGAGCGGCGCGGTGGTGTCGCTGTTCGTGGTCCTGAGCGCCCTGCCCGCCCACCTCGCGCTCCGGCCGGATCCGGTGGAGGCGCGCTGCGAGGACCTCATCCCGCAGCTCTCCGGGGAGTTCCGCACCCTCGCCGCCCGCGCGCTGCAGCTCTACCGCGCGTGCGGTGAAGCGCTTTCCCGGGTGCCGCGGACGGCGGAGCGTGAGGCGCTGGCGCGGACCCTGTCCGAGATGACGCGGAGCGCGGTGGAGCTCGCGAGCGAGTGGACGGGCGTGGAGCACCAGCTCGAGGAGCGGACGGAGAAGGAGCTGGGCGCGGAGATCGCCGAGCTGGAGTCCAGCGCGCGCGGGAGCCGGGACGCGCTGGCGCGCCGGCAACTGGAGCTCGCCGCCGAGGCGCTGCGCGAAGAGCTCGGACGGGTTGAGGCCTTGAAGCTCCGGCGCGAGCGGATCCTCGCCAAGCTCAAGGCCGAGGTCGCCCTTCTCGAGCGCGCGCGGGTGTCCTTGATCGGCATCCGCAGCGGCCAGGCCCAGCTCCGGGCGGCCGAGCTGTCCGCGCTCTCACGCCGCTTCGCCTCCCTGTCCCGGCTGCAGGGCGCGGAGGCGCGTCTGGCCGAAGAGGTCGCGACCTCGGCAGAGCTGGCGCATCAGGAGAGAGAGGCGCAGGCCTCACGTCAGCGGGACCCCGCCTGAGCCGTGGTCAACCGCCGTACGACACTTCCGCTGCCTCACCGGACCGCGTCTCCCCCCGCCAACGCCACGCGCCGGCGACGATGGCCGCGATGGCGAGGAGCTCGAGCCCCGAGCTCAGCCGCACGCCCGCCAGGCTCTTCCCGAGGAGGAGATCGATGTGGTGGAACGTGGCCGCGCGGATGACGATGTAGCCGAGCAGGAGCACCACGCCCGCGCAGGTGATCCGCAGGCTGCGCCAGCTCCCCGAGAGCTGCCGCCAGAGCAGGACGGAGCCTGTGACCGCGAAGGTGCCGAGGAGCACGATGAAGGCGCCCTGCACGGACCTTCGCCGCTCATACCAGCCGCCCGAGAGCGCGATGTCCCGGCCCACCTGGGTGAAGAGGGTCTGCACGTCGAGCTGCTTGTTCACCGCGAGCAGCAGCAGCAGGCAGCACAGCCCCGCCCAGAAGCCGCGTACGCCGAGGAGCCGGTCACCGCGTGAAGCCGAGAGCCGCACGTTGAGGCCGCAGACCACCACCGCCGCCAGATAGGCGAAGACTGCGAGCCATCCCCCGAAGGTCGGGTCACCGATGCCCGGCGTCCAGCGAAGCGTCTCCGGGTCGATCGCGGCGAAGAGGGGCATCATCACTCCACCGGAATCGCGCCCAGCCCGTGGAACTGCACGGTGCTGCCCGGGCGGATCCCCTTCTCGCGGGTCCAGCCGCCGGGGACCTCCAGCACGTACTTCGACGGCCGGCCCACCGAGCGCGAGCCGAGCGTGCGGGGCTCGGCGTTCTCCACGATCCCGACCACGAGGCCGTCTCCATCGATGAAGAGCATGTCCAGCGGGATGAGCGTGTTGCGCATCCAGAAGCTGCGAACCTCCTCCGGGCCGGGGAAGATGAAGAGCATCCCCTTCCCGCCCGGAAGCTCGCGGCGCCACATCAGGCCCCGGGTGCGCATGGGGTCGTTGGCCGCGACCTCCACCTCCACCGCGTGCCTGCCGCCGAACGCGTCCTGCAGCACCACCGTCGCCCGCGGCAGTTCGGGCGCAGGGTAGTCCTCGGCGCTCACGTCGGTCACCTCGGGGCGGTCCCGCTTCACCGGCTGCATCGGTCTCTCCTCGGCGCCGCGACGACCGTCCCGGCCGTCCGCCTGGCACGCGCCCAGCGTCAGCGCCATCATCCCCACCGCCACGGACACGCGCCGCACACGCGGGCCCACTCCCCTTCCGCCGCAATGGGGCTTCACGGCACCGCCACGCTCTTGTTGAGCAGCTTGCCGGTGATGTGGCTGCCGAGGCTCTCCGCCATCAACCGTTCGACGATGCTGTGGAAGGCCTCCCGCTGCGCATCGTCCCGGTAGATGAAGCGGATCCCCATGCCCGGCTCCTCGCCGTCGTTGCGCGACCAGACCACCTCGCCGGCGATCTCGAAGGGGCCGGCCTCGGCGGGGATGGTGAGGTGGAAGAGGAACTGCGTGCCCACCGGCAGCGCGCGCTGGGTGCGGATGAAGGTGCCGCCCATCGAGATGTTCTTCGTGTAGTCGGCGAAGAAGGAGTTCAGCTTCCTGTAGTCGACCTTCAACTCGATGGGCGCCCGCGGGTGCTGCCGCGCGTCGCGTCCGCTCTTGGGCACGGTCATGTCCCGCGAGTATAGACCCCGCCCATGCAGCACGTCCTCATTCGCGCGCGCGCGCTCCTCCACCGGCCGCTCGCCGCCGTGCCCGCGCTGCTGCTCGCCGCCACCGGCGCAGGGCTCGTCTTCGTCCCCCTCTTCAACGTCCCCGGCTACGAGCTCTCCGAGGCCCTCGCCCTGCTGGCGGGTCTGCTCGGGGGGCTCATCGGCATCGCCGCCGCCCGGCTGGAGACGGAGGTCCTCACCGGCGCTGCCCCGGCGATCCTCCCCCGAGGCGGCCCCGTCCGGACCATCGGCGCCGCCTTCGTCTCCGCGCTCGGCCTCACCGTCGCCGCGCTGGCGATCCCGTTTGCGATCTCGCTGCTCTGGTCCGCCGTCGGCACGCACTGCAACCCCTTCGCGCACGTGGGCTTCTTTCCGCTGCTGACCCTGCCCTCCGCCGCCCTCGCCTGCATCACCGGGGTGGCGTGTGGGCTGCTCGGGACGAAGACGCGGGCGCTCTTGGCCTACGGGGGCCTTCTGCTCGCCTCGCTCGCGTGGACGGGCTTTCCCATCTACTTCGGGCCCCAGGTCTTCGCCTTCAACCACTTCCTCGGCTGGTTCCCCGGGCCGCTCTACGACGAGGCGCTGGTCCTCCGCCCTGCGCTCTACTGGTTCCGGCTGCAGACGCTGCTGTGGACGGCGCTCTTGTTCCTCGGCACCTCCTACGCGCTGGAGATGACCACCGGCAGGCTCCGCAGGCCCCGGCTGCCCTCCACCGGCGCGTGGGTGCTGGTGCTCTCGCTGCTGGCGGCGGCGGCGGTGATCGAGCAGCGGGCCGACTTCCTCGGGCTGCGCATGGGCTACGCGCGGCTGGAGGCGGAGCTCGGCGGCGTCATCGAGCGCGAGCGCTTCCACATCCACTACTACCGCGGCAAGCACCGGGAGGACCTCGCCCGGCTCGAGCGCGACGTCGCCTTCCGCTACGACCAGTTGGCGCGGTTCCTCGGCGAGGCGCCCGAGCGGCCGGTGCGCGTCTACCTCTACAAGGATGCGGCGCAGAAGCAGGCGCTGGTGGGCGCGGGCGGCACGCAGTTCGCCAAGCCCTGGCAGCTCTCCATCCACATCAACGACGCGCCCTTTCCCCACGGCGTGCTCAAGCACGAGCTGCTCCACGTGATGGCGGCGCCCTTCGGGACCGGGCCCTTCGCCACCACCGCGCGCTTCGGCGTGCTCACCCAGATGGCGGTGATCGAGGGCCTCGCGGTGGCCGGCGACAACCGCGTGGACGAGCTCACCTTGCACCAGTGGGCGGCGGCGATGCGCAAGCACGGCCTCGCGCCTCCGGTGACCGAGCTGTTCTCCGCGGGCGGCTTCTACCGTCACGCGGCGTCCCGCGCCTACACGCTCACCGGCAGCTTCCTGCTCCACCTGGGCACCGAGTACGGCAACGAGCGGCTGCGCGCGCTCTACCGCTACGGCGACTTCGAGGACGTCTACGGCAAGCCGCTCGCAAAGCTCGCGCAGGAGTACGAAGCGTTCCTCGACACGGTGCCGCTCGACGCGCGCGCAGAAGCACAGGCCTGGCAGCGTTTCCGTCGCCCCAGCCTCTTCGGCCGCGCCTGTGCCCGCGAGGTGGCCACGCTCGAGCAGGCCGCCGCCGAGTTCTACTTCAGCGATCCGGCCGAAGCGGCGCGGCTCTATGGGCGCTGCGCGGCGCTGCAGCCGGAGGAGCCTTCGCACGTGCTGGCGCAGTCGCGGGCGCTCGCGCGGGCAGGTGAGCTCGATGCGGCGGAGGCGCTGCTCGAGCCTTTGGCGTCCACGCTGGCCGATCGTCCTTCGACCGAGGCGCAGTTGGCGATGCTGCGCGGGGATCTGGCCTGGCACAGGTCGCGGTTGGACCTCGCGCGCGAGCACTACGACCGGGTGCTGGCGCTCGAGCCCGGGCCGCAGGTGGACAGGACCGCGCGGGTGAAGCGGTCTGCGCTGGGCGCACCGTGGAAGGGCCCGGCGATCCAGGCGTACTTCGGCGAGGGCCCGGACGACGTGCGGCTCTACGTGCTCCAGGAGGCCCTGGGCGCGGTGGGGACGGATGCCGAGCTGGAGTACCTGCTCGGGCGCAGGTTGGCGCAGGCGGGCGCACCGGGCCTCTCGCGGGCACACCTCGAGCGGGCGATCGCCGCCGGCCTTCCCGAGACCCTCCATCGGGAGGCGCTGCGGCTGCGCCTCTCGTCGGCGTACCTCGCGGGGGACTGCGCGGCGGTGAGGGAGCAGGTGCGGTCGCTCTCGCAGGAGGGCGGGGATCAGGGCGCTGCGTTCGAGCTGTGGGCGGTGGAGTGGGCGGAGCGCTGTGACTTCGAGGATCGCGCCTTCAACGGACCTCTGGTGCCCGCTGGGCCTTTCCGGTAGGACGCCCGCCCATGAAATTCGACGTGACGCAGCGGCTTCAGGGAACGGTGGACGAGGTTCAGCGCGCCATGCTGCACCCCGACTACCCGGCCTTCCAGCTCCAGCACCACGGCGTGCTCCTCGAGGTCGAGCCGCTCGAGCTGAACGAGTCCGGAGACCTCATCCGCCGCCGCGTCCGCTACCGCCCGCGCCCGGTCATCCAGCAGATCGGCCCCAAGCACATCCCGCCCGAGTGGTTCGCCTTCGTGGAGGAGTCCACCTTCGACAAGCGCAAGCGGGAGATGACCTTCAAGAACGTCCCCACCTCGCGCTCCATCAGCAACATGCTGGTCAACACCGGCACCCTGCGCCTTCGCGAGTCCGGCGGGATGACCGAGCGCACCGTCTCCGGCGACATCCACATCAAGGTCCCGTTCCTGCTCAAGCCGCTGGCGGTGATCGCGGAGAAGATCATCCAGGGCGAGGGCATCAAGATCCTCGACGGCGACGTGGCGGTGCTCAACCGCTTCATCGCCGAGAAGCTGCGCACCTCGTCCGTCGCCTGATCCGCCGTGCCCTGCCCGTTGATCCGGGAATGAACCTGCCTTCGCGCCGTTCCGAGGACCGCATGAACGTCCGTCTGCTCGCCGTCGCCGCCGCCGCGCTGCTCGCGCTGCCCGCGTGCTCCCAGAAGAACATCCCGGGCACCAACATCCCGGACACCGACGACACGCGGGCCCTCGTGGCGCTGATGGACGCGTACCGGAACGCCGTGGAGACGGGGGACGTGGACAAGCTCGTCCGCCTCGTCTCCTCCACCTTCCGCGACCAGGGCGGAACCGCCGCGCTGGACGACGACCTGGACACCCAGAACCTCGAGTCCTCGCTCCGGGAGCGCTTCGGCCGGCTGGCCAACGTGCGGCTGGACATGGACATCCGGTCCATCGACGTGCAGCCCCGCGAGGACACCGCGCACGCCATTTTCTACTACACGCTCCGCTTCGAGATGCCCGGCCTCACCGACCGGCTGCAGACCGCGGCCGACCTCAAGCGCATGGACTTCCGGCGCGAGGACGGCGAGTGGCGGATCCAGAGCGGGATCTGACGCACCCCGTCGTCCCGGGAAGCGGGCAGGCCGCCCACCGCCGTGCCGCCCGCAACCCCTGCGCCAGTGCGTCCCCGGCGCGGGCCACCACGATTGACAGGCCAGTTTCCCGACAGTTATACCGGCCCGCCTTCCGTCAACCCTTCGGAAATCCAAGAGGATTCGTCCATGGCTGTGGCTGAGAACAACAACGCGCCGCGGGACTGGAAGAAGCGTGAAAGCTTCGCCAGCGCGATGGTCCAGGTGCTGATCGTCGCCGTCCTGCTCGCGGGCGCCGTCTTCTTCTTCCAGCAGCGCGGGGCGCGGAAGAAGGAGATCGCGGATCGGATGAAGGAGGCCCGGACGCTGGCCATGCGGGACAACCCGCGTGACCTCGACAAGGCCTTCGAGGAGCTCGAGGCCATCTTCGCGCTCGACAGCGACTCCAGCGAGGCCGTTGCCCTCGCCGCGGACATCTACACCCAGCGGTGGCTGACCCACCTGCAGGACGGCGCCGAGTCGAAGGCGCGCGAGTACCTGGCCCAGGCGGAGAAGCTCCAGGCCCGCACGGAGGATCGCTTCGCCGCGCAGGTGCTGGTGCTCATCGCCGAAGGCAAGATCGGCGAGGCGGAGAAGCTCTCCGAGGACCTCCGGCAGCAGGGCGCGAACTCGCCCAAGCTGTGGCACGTGCTGGGCGAGACGCTGCAGGCGCAGGGCAGCCTGCCGCTGGCGCGCACCGCCTTCGCCAAGGCCACCGAGATGTCGTGGCGCGCGCCCCGGCTCTTCGCGGCCTACGGCGAGGCGATGATCGACCAGGCGGACTACCGCGCCGCGGTGGACGCGCTGCAGAAGGGCCTGAACGTCAACGGCGACCACACCCGCACGCAGATCTCCCTGGCGCTCGCGCGCATCTACCGCGAGCAGCAGGTGAAGGAGGCGTCGGACACCATCCAGTCGGTGCTGGCGCAGGACGACCTCACCCCGGGCATGCGCGCCCGTGCGCTGGCGGCCCAGGCGGAGCTGGCGAACTTCGAGCGCCGCTACGACGACGCGATCGCCTCGGCGGACCAGGCGCTGCAGATCAACCCGAAGGAGCGCTTCGCCCTCTTCGCCCGCGCCCGCGCGCTGGCGATGAAGAAGGACGCGGGGGCGGCGGACGCCTTCAAGAGCGCGGTGGCCCGCAACCCGTCCTCGCCGGTGCTCTACTTCACCGGCGCGAAGCTGCTGCAGGAGAACGGCAACTTCGACGCGGCGGTGGCGCTGCTCGACCAGTACGAGAAGTTCTTCGGCGCGGTGCAGGTGTCCGATGGGGACAAGACCCGGACCGCGCTGGAGCGTGACGACCGCTACTGGATCGTCCGCGGCGACGTGTTCAAGGCCGCCGGCAAGCTGGACGACGCGATGGCCTCCTACGACCGCGCGGTCACCGTGGACGGCGTGAACCGCCGCCAGGCGCACTACGCGCGCGGCGTGCTCTTCCTCCAGAAGAACGAGCTCGACAAGGCCACCGAGGACCTGGACAAGGTCACGCCGGAGGACGGCACCGGCACCCTGCCGGAGGCCTACGAGGCCAAGGGCCGCCTGCTCTTCGCGAAGAAGGACTTCGCGGTGGGCGCGCAGAACTTCGCCTTCGCCCTCTCGGGGATGAAGCGCCAGGGCGCCACCCGGGAGCAGCTCCAGGGCCTGCTGGACGAGGTGACGAAGCTCCTCCAGAGCAACGGCCAGCGCGAGATGGCGAAGCTCTGGCAGGAAGAGGCGAAGCAGTACATCTAGCCTTCGCCCCACCGGCTCCCGCGCGGAGCCGGAGGAAAGCAAAGAGGCCCCGGTCGCGTTCGCGCTGCCGGGGCCTTCGCTTTGCGGGGTTACAGGAGCTGGCTGGCGGGGATGACGACGTAGTTGCCGGTGACGAAGCGCCAGGCCCCGTCCTCCTCGCGCTCCACGTCGCCTGTGACCTCGTAGGCCTGGATCCGGCCGTCCCGCGCGAGCTGCTCCAGCGTGTCGCCCGCGGAGCGGCCGAAGACGAAGCGGCCGCGGAAACGGACCTTGCCCTCGGCGAGCTGCTCCACCGGCTCCATCCGGACCACGAAGACCCTCACCCACCGGCCGGTGAGGATCTGACCGGCGAGGAAGCGGTTGAGCTCCGAGCGGTTCATGCCCCTGCCCTGGAACCGCTCGGACACGTGCTCCATCACGCCGCCGAGGTCCCTGGACTCGGCGCTGCGCGCCATCTTCAGCACGTTCCGCTCGATGATCTCCTGGATGGGCGGCTCCCGGCCCGGCCAGTACGCCAGCGCGCCCGCCACGCCCACGCCCACGAGGATCGCGATCAACGCTGCCCGCTTCGACACCTAGTTCGCCTCCAAAAGCTCGTCCGCGTCGATGATCTCCGCGGGCCGCAGCGCCTCGCCGATCTGCTCGAGGCGGCGGGACGAGAGCCCCTCCAGGTAGTTGCGTGCGTTGGGGTACTCGCGCAAGAGGCCTTCGAACGCGGCGCGGTCCAGGAATGCAGCGGCGGACTTCCGCGTGGCCAGCACGGTGGCGGTGGCGCGCAGGCCGGTGAGCAGGGAGATCTCCCCCGCCACGTCGCCCTCGCGCAGGAGGTTCAGGCTCACCTCGCCGCCGGAGGGGTCCTCCTTCTGCACCAGCAGCTCGCCGGCCAGCACCATGAACAGCCCCGGCGTGTGTTCGCCCTCCACCAGCACCCGCTCGCCGGGCTGCACCGCGCGGAAGGTGAAGCGGGAGAGGATCCCGCCGCGCTCGGCCTCGGGGATGCGGGCGAAGAGCGGGGAGGTGGCCAGCGCGTGGCGGATCATCCGGCTCTGGGCGAACTGCGCGAGGAGCTGCGGCACCGCGGGGTGCGCCCGGGCGACGGCGTTGAGGACGTCGCGCCGGATCTCGAAGAGGTCCGTCTCCGTCACCGCGGTCACGGTGGCGGTGGGGGGCGCACCGGTGAGCAGGGCGATCTCGCCGAAGATGGAGCCGCCGCCGAGAAAGCCCATGGTGCGCGGCTCGCCGTCCAGCACCCGGGTGACCTCGCACTTGCCGGCGACGATGATCCAGGCGGAGTCCTTGTCCACGCTCTCGCGGGAGACGGTCTCCTCGGCCTTCACCTCGCGCAGCGCCATGCGGGAGACGAGGTCGAGGAAGGCCTCGAGGTCCAGCTCCGAGAAGAGCGGGAGCGGCGGGCGCGCCTCCGAGTCCGCGAGGCCCCCGTTGTCGTGCGCGGCCAGCACCTCGAAGGCGGCGTTGCGCAGGGCCTCGCCGGTGAGCGCGAGCAGGTCGTCTGCGACCGCGCCGTCGGAGAGGCTCTCGGGCGGCAGGGGCGGCGGCACCCGGGCGCGTCCGGGCACGTCGCGCGCGGCGCGGGCGTGGATGCGGCAGAGCGTGTCGCGGATGCGCCGCTCGGTGGGGGAGATCTCCTGCGCGAGCTTGCAGGCCGCGATCCCCGAGAGGAGGTAGTCGCGGCGCAAGAGGCCCTCGGCGCAGGCGTGGAAGGCGGTGACCGCCCTCTCCTTCTCGCCCAGCTTCGCCAGACACCGCGCGGCCCCCATGCGCGCCCGGTGATCGGCGGGCTGGCGGCGGACGCACTCCGCGAGCACGCCCAGCGCGCGCTCGTACTGACCGTCGTCGTACAGATCGGTGCCCAGCTCACGCATGGACTGGCTCATCGAGTTCCTCCTCGGGGTGTGACGGACAGCGGGTGCGGCGCTACGGCAGGGCGCCCAGTTGTGCCTGTGCCTTGGCGAAGGTGGGGTGCTCGGGCGGGAGGACGTCCATCACCAGGCGGAACTTGTCCGAGGCCGCGCGCGGGTCGCGGTCCCGGATGATGTAGGCCTCGAGGTAGAGGTCCTCGGCCCGCTTCTGGATCTGCGCCAGCCCGGCCTTCGCCTGCGGGTCGGAGGGCACAAGCTGCAGCACGGTGCGGTAGCTGCGCGCGGCCGAGGAGAGGTCGTTCCGGGCCATCGCCGCCTTCGCCGCGGCCGCCGCCGAGCGCGCGAGCTGGTCGTCGATCTCCTGCGCGTAGCCGCCGGGGAAGCCGATCTGCCGGTGGAGCTCGCGGGCCTTCCGGAAGGGCGCCGCGCTGCCCTCCACGTTGCCGGCGCGAAGCTTCTTCTGCGCGTCCTCGAGCGCCGCGCCGAACTGGGGGATGAGCCGCTTGAGCAGCAGGGCCCGCTCGCGCAGCGCCTTGTCGCCGCGGTTGCTCTCGATCACCCGGTCGCACTCGAGCGCCGCGCGCCGCCACTCGCCGCCGTCGAACCTGCGCCGCACCGACTCCAGCGCCTGGTCGATCTGCTGCTTGCGGAGCTGGGCCTGGGTCTGCTGCCGCTGGACGGCCGCGCTCTGCTGGCGCCGGGCCTCGGCGGCGGCCTCCTCTGCCACCTTCGTCCGCAGGGCCTCGAGCCGCCCGTGCAACTTCGCCTGCGCGGTGCGCGGAAGCTCGGCGTAGAGCGCCTCCGAGCGCTCGAGGTCCTCCTCGTCCAGAGCCGCCGAAGCGCGGGCGGCGAGGTCCTGCGTCTGCGCCTCCTCGAGCTCGCGTGCGACCTGCGCGCGCGCCACGTCGCCGATGACCACCGCGGGGACGAACCCGGCGAGCATCTGATGCGCCCCCTCGAAGTCCTTCCGGAAGATGAGCTCGCGCGCGTCGTCGAGCACCTTCGCCGCGGCGGCCTCCTTGCGCGCGCCCTCCAGCAGCCGCGAGGTGTCCGCGCCCGGCAGCGTCCGCTCCGCCTCCTCGAGCAGGCCCACCGCCTCGGCGAAGCGGTTCTTCGCCAGCGCGCTGCGGGCCTGCTGGAGCTTCAGCGCCACCTCCGCCTGCCGCGCATCGGCAGCCGCCGTCGGAGGGGGCGCGCTGCCCGTGCCGGAGACCGCCACGCCGATGATGAGCACGAGCATCAGCACCGCCGCACCCGCCGCAATGCCGATCACCAGCCGCTTGTCGGGCCCCCGCTTCCGGGATGGAACCGGACGCGCGCGGGCCTGGGTGGGCTCGGGTTCGGGTGCGGCCTCGGCGCCGGGATGCCCTTCGTCCGCTGCCGATTGGGCGCCCTCTTCGGAGGCCTCTGCGGACGCACCGTCCTCTTCACCCGCCGGCCCATCGGGCGCCTGCTCGGCCTCCGCCTTCAGTTTGCGGAGCCGGGCCAGCTCGTCGACGAACCGGAAGCGCGTCTTGCCGATCGCGATCTCGTCGCCGTCCACCAGCTTGTGCTCGGCCACCTTCTCGTCGTTGACGCGCGTGCCGTTGCCGCTGCCCAGGTCGCGCAGCAGCACCCCGTCGTCGCCGAGCACCAGCTCCAGGTGCCTTCTGGAGACCGAGGCGTCCTGCAGCCGGAAGTCACACCCGGCCGCGCGGCCGATGACCATCCGCACGCCGCGGAAGCGCCGCTTGCGCCCCTCGTCCGGGCCCGCCACGACCTGCAGGTGGATGGGCGGCCCCGCGCGGGTGGCGTTGTCGTCGTCGACCTCCTCGTCGTCCTCGAGGCCGCCGTCGTCCTCGGTGGCGCCCACGCCCGCGCCCGCGACGCGGCCGACCGCGGTCTTCTCGTCCTCCGGCCGGAGCGTCCCGATGTGGGTGACCTCCAGGATCCGGGGCATGCCGTGGGTGTCGCTCCGCCGGCCGCGCGGAGGGGCGCCGGTGCCGGTCTCCTCGTCCTCCTCAGGGAAGGGATCGTCCTCGCCGTAGATGTCCTCGCCCTCGCGGTAGCGGGCGGTGGGCGGCGCGAACTCGTCGTCCCCGAGCGCTGTGCCCTCCTCCGCACCGTCGGCGACCGGGTAGTCGGCGCCGGTGGCGTACTGGCCCTCGACGTCGTCCTCGTTCAGGTCCGGCGGTTGCCCGGAACCGGCCGGGCGGTCCCGTGGAGCAGGCTGGCGGGGGGGCGCCCGGGATGAAAGCGGTTTGCGTGGCGGCATGGGAGGCGCTGACACACTGTAGTCGCTCGTGCGCGGAGCGGAAACGACTGGCGCTCGGCGCGACCGAGATTGCCCTGCTGCGAGCCGGTCATTATGTACGCGCTCTGCCCACCATCTGAGGATCCATGAAGACGACCGCTCGAAAGGTTGGCCGGAAGGCCGCAGCCCCGAAGACGAAGGGTGTCGCGAAGGCGCGCGTGGCAGCGAAGCCCGGCTCGTTGATCATGCCCGCCACCCGTGCGCCGCTGCTCGCGCCGGCGCTTTTGGAGCGCGTGCTCTCCCGCGCCATGGCCCGCGGCGGTGACTTCGCCGAGGTCTACGTGGAGCGGTCCGTGACCACCGCGGTGGTGCTCGAGGAGCGGCGCATCAAGAGCGCGCAGACGGGGCTCTCGCAGGGCGTGGGCGTGCGCGTCATCGCCAACGGGAGGGTCGGCTACGCGTTCTCGGACGACCTCGACGACGCGGCGCTCTTCCGGGCGGCGGAGACGGCGGCGCTGATCGCGGAGAGCGGCGGCAGCGAGCGCAACTTCAACGTGAACCGGCAGGCGGTGCCCTCGTACTACCGCGTGGACGTGCCGCTGGCGGACATCGAGATCGCGCTCAAGGCAAACCTGGTGAAGCGCGCGGACAAGGCGGCCTTTGCGTACGACAAGCGGGTGAAGCAGGTCACTGCGACGTATGCGGACACCTCCAAGGCGATCTGGATCGCCAACACGGACGGCAAGCTGGTGGCCGACAACCAGGACCTCTGCCGGCTGGGCGTGCACGTGGTGGCGGAGGGCAAGGACGGCGAGCGGCGCACCGGCTTCTACGGCGGCGGCGGGCGGGTCTCGTTCGGCCACTTCGATTCGTTCACGCCGGAGCACGTGGCGAAGGAGGCCGCGCGTCAGGCCTGCGCGACGCTGGGGGCGGTGGCGGCGCGGGCGGGACAGCAGACGGTGGTGCTCGCGCCGGGGTGGAGCGGGATCCTCCTCCACGAGGCGGTGGGCCACGGGCTGGAGGCGGACTTCATCCGCAAGCGCACCTCGCTCTTCGCCGGCAAGCTCGACGAGTCCGTCGCGTCGAAGAAGGTCACGGTGATCGACGACGGGACGGTGGCCAACTCGCGCGGCTCCATCAACGTGGACGACGAGGGCAACCCCGGCGAGCGCAAGGTCCTGATCGAGAACGGCGTGCTCAAGGGCTACATGTACGACGCGCTCAACGCGAAGCTGATGGGCCAGCGGTCCACCGGCAGCGGGCGGCGGCAGTCGTTCAAGCACATGCCCATGCCGCGGATGACCAACACGTACCTCGCGCCGGGGGACGACGCGCCCGAGGACATCCTGCGCAGCGTGAAGCGCGGCCTGTACTGCGCGAGCTTCGGCGGCGGCCAGGTGGACATCACCAACGGCAACTTCGTCTTCGAGATC
>CAZCWA010000036.1:0-18898 GCA_964502265.1 uncultured Myxococcaceae bacterium
GTCTCCGGCGCGCCGCTCTACAACCCGAACGTGGCGGTGCACATCGTCCAGCGCAAGCAGTTCACCGACAAGGGCAAGCACGAGATCAGCCTCTTCCCGGTGATCCCCCAGGTGAACGGCAAGTTCACCAACCACTGGGGCAGCGCGCTCTCGTACACCTACCACCTGCAGGAGAACTTCGGCTTCCAGATCACGCCGCAGTTCAACTGGTACAACAACGAGTCCGCCTTCAACCAGGAGCTGATCGACAAGGTGCGCGAGCAGGCGCAGGCGGCCACCTCGTTGCTGCTCCCGTACGGCGTGGTGGCCGGCGTGGAGGTGGCGCCCATCTACGGCAAGTTCGCCTGGTACGAGGGGAGCCTCGCGCAGTACGCGCTGGTGCTCACCGGCGGCGCGGGCTGGGGCAACACCCGGCACCAGCTCAAGCCGGAGAACCAGTCCGGTCCGGCGACCTTCGGCGACACCGGCGGGCGATTCCTCGGGCAGGTGGGCGCGGGCTTCCGCGTGCTGCTCGGGGACCGGTTCGCGGTGCGCCTCGAGGTGCGCGACCTCGTCTACACCGCGCGGGTGGATCAGGTGAACGGCTGCGACCTGCAGGACCTCACCGAGATGGACCGGATGACGCGTCAGGGCCGCCCGGTCACCGCCGCCAACACCCAGGCCAAGTGCAACGTCAGCAAGTTCGAGAACGAGCGGTCCACCGACGTGCCGCTGGCGCTGTCGCTGCTGAAAGAGCCCTCCTCCGACGTCCTGAACCTCGTCAGCTTCTACGGCGGCGTCAGCTTCATCTTCTAGGTCGAAAGCGTCATGCGAAAGATCATTGCCCTCACCGTCGCCCTCGCCGCCGCCACTGCCTCCGCGCAGGACATCGGCATGTACAACCGCGCGCTCTCGTCCTTCAACGCGGGCGAGTTCGATCAGGCCGCGCGCACCTTCTGGGAGCTCTCCGAGACGTCCACCGAGGAGGACATCCGGGCGCGCTCCGAGTACTACCTGGCCCAGTCGCTCTCGCGGAAGAACCTGCCGTTCGCCGCGTACATCTACTACTTCTCCATCCTGCGCTCGGGGCCGCAGCACCCGTTCTACCTGCGCGCGGTGGAGGGCCTGGTGAACGTGCAGCGCGAGCTGAACGACCAGTACCTCATCCCCAACACGCTGAACCGCGAGTACAACGAGCAGTGGGCCACCCTGCCGCTCGAGACGCTGGCGCGGATCAACTACATGATCGGCATCATCGAGCACCGGCGGGCGCGCTTCGAGGAGGCGCGGGACTTCCTCGCCGCGGTGCCGCAGGAGACGACGATCTATGCCAAGGCCCGGTACCTTCTGGGCATCGTCTACGTGGATCCGCGCTTCCCCGGCGGGCCGCAGTTCCAGGAGGGCCTGGCCGCGTTCCAGGAGGTGGCCAACCTCCAGGGTGACCGCTACGAGGCGCTGACGGAGACGAAGCAGCTCGCCACCCTGGCCATGGGCCGGACCTACTACGGCATGGGCGAGTACCAGAACTCGGTGAACGCCTACGAGCGGATCCCCCGCTTCAGCCGGTACTGGGACCAGGCGCTGTTCGAGAACGGCTTCGCGCGGTTCCAGAACGAGGACTTCGGCGGGGCGCTGGGCTCGCTGCAGGCGCTGCACGCGCCGCAGTTCGCTGGCGCCTTCCAGCCGGAGTCGTGGATCCTCAAGGCCACGGTCTTCTACTTCTCCTGCCTCTACGAGGAGTCCAAGGCGTCGCTGCAGGCGTTCGACGAGCGCTACCTGCCGATGGGCGAGGCGATCCGGAAGCTGATGGACACCGAGGAGGAGCGGGACCCATCCTACTACTACGGCCTCGTGGCCCAGCCGGAGAGCAAGGAGCTGCCGCGGCCGGTGCTGCTGTGGGTGCGTGGCAACGAGCGGATGCTGGGCCTGTTCGGGATGCTGGCCCAGATCGAGAAGGAGAAGGCGGCGATCTCGGCGAACACCGCCTGGCAGGGCTCGAGGATGGGGCCGGAGATCACCACCTACCTGGACCAGAACCGCGGCACGCTGACCCAGATCGCGGGCACGGTGGCGCGCAACCGGCTCCAGGAGGCGGCGCAGAACATCCGCACCTACTCGGACGCCTCGGAGATCATCCGCTTCGAGACCACCAAGTCGGAGAAGGAGCTCTTCGAGTCCGGCGTGGACCAGGCGCGGATCCTCGAGGCGCAGAACCTCTACCGGCCCCGCATGCCGGCCGAGGATTGGAACTACTGGCGGTTCCAGGGCGAGTTCTGGATCGACGAGATCGGCTACTACCAGTACACCCTGAAGAACGGCTGCCCCGAGGGGCAGCAGTAGGACCTCGGAACCCCGGCCGCAGACCGGCCGAATAGACAGGGAGGCCGACTGTTACAGGTCGAGCCTCCCTTTTCTTTCGAAATGGGCTTGTGTAGGGTGCGCCCTCTTATACGGGACGCTGCCTCTCCACGGGCGCGAAACCACGAGTCGATCCGCGGCGTCACGGCGGATCGAGGGACTCGTAGCAGGAGCCAAGACCGCATGAAGTCGCCGTTCCGCCGTTTGTTCGTTGCCGCCGTGGCCTTCGCGGTGGCGCCCACGTTCCCCGCGTACGCCCAGCAGAAGCGGGGTGCCACGCAGACGAAGACCCAGAAGGCGCAGCCGGCGGCGAAGGCCGCGGCAGCCCCCGAGGCGGCGAAGAAGGCCGATCCCGAGGAGCGCAAGGGCCCGGCGGCGATGCCCACCGGTCCTTCGGTGAAGGACTTCGACGAGACCAAGGCCGCCGCCGCGGACAAGAAGCGCGACGAGGCGATCGAGGCGCTCAAGCGCATCATCCCGCGCATCGAGGACGGCTCGCCGCAGAAGGCGGACCTGCTCTTCCAGCTCGCCGAGCTCTACTGGGAGAAGCAGAAGTTCCTCGCCCTCCGCGCGAACGCCAAGTACTCGAAGGACATCGAGGCGGCCAACGAGGCGCAGAACCGCGGCGAGAAGGTCCCCGATCCGAAGCTCGACCTGCGCGAGAGCGAGCTCTACCGCTCGGAGACGATGCGTCTGTACGAGACCATCCTCCGCGACTACCCGGCCTACAACCGGAAGGACGAGGTCCTCTTCGCGCTCGGCTACAACCTCTACGAGCTCAACAAGCGCGCGGACGCGGTGAAGCGCTACGAGGAGCTGGTCAAGAACTACCCCGAGTCGCGGTTCCTCTCGGACACCTACGTCCAGCTCGCCAACCACTGGTTCGACAACAACCAGCTCTCGAAGGCGAAGGACAACTACGAGAAGGCGCTGAAGACGAACAACCCGGAGATCTACGGGTACGCGCTCTACAAGCTGGCCTGGTGTGACTTCAACGCCGGCGACCACGAGGCCGGTCTCGACAAGTTCCACAAGGTGGTGGAGTTCTCGGAGAAGCAGGGCCGCGGCGGCAACCTGCTGAAGAACGAGGCCCTGCGGGACATGGTCCTCTCGTACGTCCAGCTCAACCGGGCGGACGACGCGGTGGACTACCTCAAGCGCAAGGCGCCGAAGAACCGCCAGGGCCGGCTCATCTCCTCGCTGGCCAACCAGCTCGCGGACGCAGGTCACCACGAGAACGCGATCAAGGTGTTCCGGGGACTGATCAACGACGAGCCCAACCGGGCCGAGGCGCCGGACTTCCAGCAGTCGATCATCCGCAGCTACGAGAAGCTGCGCCAGCGCGACCAGGTGCGCGCGGAGGTGAAGAAGCTGGCGGAGCTCTACCGGCCGGGCTCCGGCTGGTGGAAGGCGAACGAGGCGCGCCCGGCGGTGCTGAAGCAGGCCTTCGAGGTCTCCGAGGAGGCGATGCGCTCGGTGGTGACGGAGTACCACCAGGAGGCGCAGAAGACGAAGCAGGTGGAGACCTACCGGCTCGCCCGGGACATCTACCGGCAGTACATCGACTCGTTCGCGAGCTCGTCGGACGTGAACTTCGTGTCCGACCACGCGTTCTCGATGCTCTACTACTACGGCGACATCCTCTGGGCGCTGGAGGACTGGCAGGCCGCGGCGGAGACCTACGAGCGCGTGGTGGCGTTCCAGGTGCCGGAGCGTGAGCTGGCGAAGGAGCTCTTCAACGCCGAGTGGAAGATGCAGGCGGCGTACAACTCGATCCTCGGCTACGAGAAGCTGGTCAAGATCGAGCGCGGCGAGCTGGCCCAGACGGAGCTGAAGGACGGCCAGAAGATCGACGAGAAGCGGAAGAAGGGCGAGGTCGAGCGCAAGAAGCAGCTCACCAAGCGCACCGCCAAGGAGCTCGAGGCGCAGCCGCTGACGAAGTACGAGCAGAAGCTCGTCGAGGTCTGCGACAAGTTCGTGTCCCTCTACCCGGGGAACAAGGACGAGATCGACGTCCGCTACCAGGCGGCGGTGACCTACTACGACAAGAACCACTTCGTGGACGCCGGCCGCCGGCTGACCGACATCATCAACAAGTGGCCCGAGGAGCGCCGGTCCAAGGACGCGGCGGACCTCACCATGGGCATCCTCGAGGAGAAGGAGGAGTGGCTGGAGCTCAACAAGAGCGCCCGCACCTTCGCCGCCAACAAGAGGCTGATGAGCGGCAACAGCCGTGACGCGCAGGAGTTCATCAAGCGGGTGAACAACGTCGTCGAGGGCTCGCAGTACAAGTACGTCGACGAGGTCATCTACGCGGCCGCCAAGGACCTGGAGAAGACGGATCCGGCGCGGGCCACCGCGGAGAAGGCGCGGGCGGCGGAGCTCTTCCTCGAGTTCGTGAAGGAGTTCCCGAAGTCGGACAACGCGGACCGCGCGCTGACCTACACGCTGTTCATCTTCCAGGACGCGCTGCAGCTCGACCGGGGCATCGAGACCGGTGAGCGGGTGCTGAAGGAGTACCCGGAGTCGCCGTTCGAGCTCAAGGTCCGCTACGCGCTGGCCAAGTTCTACGAGCAGACGGCGCAGTTCCGGAAGTCGGCGGAGATGAACGAGGCGTTCATCGCGGCCACGGACCTGGCCACCGGGGTGACCAAGCCTGCGGCCACGCGGGGCCGTGGGGCGCGGGGCAAGGCGCCGGAGAAGAAGACGGTGCTCTCGGCCGAGGAGCTCAAGGGGCTGCACGACGAGGCGAAGGGCTGGCTCTCGGACGCGCACTTCAACGCGGCCCTCTGGTGGGAGGGCCTGGGTGAGTACGAGAAGGCGGTGGCCGCCTGGAACACGTACATGACCCGGTTCAAGGACGCGAAGGACATCCCGGACATCCACTTCAACGTGGGGATGATCTTCGACCGGCAGAAGAAGCACGCGGAGGCGCTCAAGCAGTTCGAGGCGTTCAACCGCCAGTTCGACAAGGACAAGCGCACCACCGCGGCCCAGCACTACCGGGCGAAGTACCGCCAGTGGATGGCGCACCGGGAGCTGAAGAACGACTCGGACCTGCGGCGGCTGCAGACGGAGCTTCTGCGCGGCTACAACGGGCTGCCGGCGGAGGACAAGAAGGACCTCCGGGTGCTCAACGCGTTCGCCCACATGCGCTTCCTCGACAGCGAGCCGCAGTGGAAGAGCTACACCGACATGAAGTTCACCAAGGTCTCCACCCTGGTGAGGGACTTCAAGGCCAAGGAGCGGAAGATCCAGGACATCGAGAAGATGTACACGGACATCCTGGGCATCGGTGACGGCGAGTACGGCATCGCGGCGCTGACGCGGATTGGCCTCGCCTACGCGGACTTCGCGCAGAACATCGTGGACTCGCCGGATCCGCGCGGGCTCGACGAGGAGCAGCTCGACATGTACCGGTCCGAGCTCGAGAACATGGCCTTCCCGCTGGAGGAGAAGGCGATCGAAGCGCTCGAGAAGGCCACCGACAAGGCCTACGAGCTGAACATCTACAACGAGTGGACGCTGCTGGCGCAGGACCGGATCAACAAGTACCGCCCGGGCTTCTACGCCAAGGCGGTGCCGGTCCAGAGCTTCCAGGGCTCGGAGTTCTTCGTCACCGCGCCGGTGCAGAAGAGCTTCCAGACCGCCAAGGTCGCGCAGCCCGCGCCCGCCCCCTCGCAGGAGACGCAGACCGTCCCGGCGAAGGGGGAGGGGAAGCCGCAGGAGACCTCGTCCACCACCCCGGCCTCGGCCAAGCGGTAGTCAGAAGAGAGACCGCACGATGAAGACCGTGAACCTGATGGAGACGTACGCCATGAAGTCGCTGCGCATCGCCGCGCTGTCCGCGGTGGCCCTGGTGGTGGGCTGCACGACCGCCCCCGAGGTGAAGCCGGAGCCGGTGGAGGTGGTGCAGGCGCCGGAACCGCCGAAGGAGAAGAGCGCGGACGAGCGCTTCGCCGAGGGCGTCCAGGCGTTCGACGCGGGCAAGCTCGACGAGGCGGCGGCCCACTTCGCCCAGGTGGTGGAGCGGGCGCCGGACAACGTGTCCGCGCACTACAACCTGGCGGTGATCGCCGAGCGGAAGGGTGACGTGGCGGCGGCGCGGACGGGCTACGAGAAGGCCTACGCGCTGGACCCCGAGCACACGCCCACGCTGCTCAACCTGGGGAAGATCTACCGGCTCTCCGGCCAGTTCGACCAGGCGATCGCGCTCTACGAGAAGGCGCTGGCGCTGCCCGGCCGCGAGTTCGACGTGCAGCTGCTGAACAACCTCGCGGTGAGCTACCGGCTGGCGAAGCAGTTCGACAAGTCGGAGAACGCGCTGCGGAAGCTGCTCTCGCGGACGAAGGACAACCCCGAGGCCTACAAGAACCTCGCGCTCGTCTACTACGACCAGGGCAACTACCGGCTGGCGGAGTTCATCTCGGCCAACGCGCGCAAGCTCGATGAGAAGGACCCGGGCGTCTACAACAACCTGGGGATGATCTATCTCAAGCAGGAGCAGAAGGGGCTGGCGCTGGTCCAGTTCCAGAAGGCGGTGGAGCTCAACCCGAACTTCGCCCCCGGGCACCTGAACATCGGCGCGCTGGCGCTCTCGTACCGGGACTACGAGGCGGCGGAGAAGGCGCTGCGCACGGCGATGTCCCTGGACGGCAACAACCCGGAGACCTACCTCTACCTGGGCCACACCCTCGACGGTCAGCGCAACCGCGACTCGAAGAAGGGCGTGGAGGCGGGGCAGTTCTTCGAGCGGTACCTCGCGTGGCGTCCGGAGAGCCCGGAGGTGATCTGTGCGGCCGGGTGGGCGTACGGCGCGGACCGGTCGGGCTACGAGAAGGCGCTGGGCTTCCTCAAGAAGTGCGAGTCCTTCCCCGACACCTCGGCGCAGGACAAGCAGATGATCGCGCAGCGGGTGAAGGTGATCGAGACGATGATGGCGTCCGGTCAGCAGGAGAAGGCGGCGGAGCCTGCGCGGCGCGAGGCGCCGAAGCCGGGCGCGGGCGGCACCTCGATCCTCGACAAGGTCTCCGAGGAGGAGGCCGCGCGCGAGGCCGCGGAGGGCGCTTCCCCCGAGGCGACCGACGGGACCGGGGGCGAGGCGCCTGCGCCTGCGCCGGAGTCGGCTCCCCAGTAGGCAGGTGGTGGGACGGGGTGGGGAAAAGGTTTCCCACCTCAGTCCCGAGCGTGACAGCGGAGGTGGAAACCTCTTATAGTTCGCGGCCTTCCGGCAGGTCCGGGGGGTGCAGGCAACGGAGGCGGGAACCGGGACGGGTGGCCGGCTGTCTCACCCGGGTAACTAGCAGCGTCCGTGGGTTCTCCCCGGATTCAACCGTGACCTTGTGAAGGCGTAAGGAGTCGCAGATGAAGCGTTGGATGGCAGCAGTGGCCCTGGGCGGGATGATCACGGGGACGGCGGCTTTCGCCCAGACCGAGCGCGTGATCCAGCAGGAGGACCGGACGGTCTTCCGGAAGAACACCACGATCGACTTCTCGGACGTGGCGGTCGAAGGTGAGCTGACCAAGCCCGAGGGCTCGTACTCGGTGTCGAAGAAGAAGACCCGCTTCGACTCGCTGATCAAGGTCCGCGACAACTTCAATCCCGAGCTCCAGAAGTCCGTCGAGAACCTCTAGACCGCAGGCAAGCAAGGGGCGGCCATGGCGTCGAAGAACAATCTCATCCTCCGCATCACCGGTCCGGACGGGGCCACCACCGAGTCGTCGCAGGACACCGAGAGCGTCATCCTCGGGTCGGGCGCGGGCGCGGCGGTGCAGCTCGCCGATCCGAAGGTCTCCAACCTGCACGTCATGCTCCGGGTGGAGAAGGACGGCGCCGTGACCGCCATCGACCTGGGCTCGGAAACGGGCACCCGGGTGGGCGACAAGGTGATCACCGACCCGGTGGTGCTGAACCCGGGTGACACGCTGATGGTGGGCGGCTCGCAGGTGACCGTCCTCTTCAACCAGGAGGGCGCGGTGGCCACCGCGGCGGTGCAGCAGTCCGCCCAGGCCCCGTCCACCTCTTCGGACCTGGGTGGGAAGAAGGGGAAGAAGAACGGGCACGTGCCCGCGCCCCAGGTGACCGTGCCGGGCAAGAAGCGCGGGCTCGCGGGCACCGGGCGGAACGCGGCGGCGCTCTTCAACGAGCCGCTCTCGGCGGAGGCCACCCCGGCGGAGGACGCGCGGATCCTCCAGGTGGCGCTGCTGTGGGGCGACACCCTGATCAACGTCTCGCACTTCGCGGACGGGCAGCCGGTGACCATCGGCGAGGGCCGCCAGAACAAGTTCAGCGTCTACAGCCCGGGCGTGGGTGACACCTTCACCCTCGTCACCCCGAGCGCCGGCAAGATGCTGGTGAACGTGCCGTCCGAGGCGGGCCTGGTGGTCTCGGCGCGCGGCGAGTCGTTCAAGAGCAAGGAGCAGCTCAAGGGCGAGGGCAAGCTCAAGGCGTCGGACGGGGCCACCCGGGCGGACGCCATCGAGGTGGGGCTGCACGACCGGGTGCAGGTCTCCTTCGACAACGTGGCCTTCATCCTCCGTTACGTGCGGCCGTCTGCCGCGGTGCCGGCGGGGTCGCTGCAGGACGCGGACTTCAGCTTCTTCAAGGTCGTGTCCATCTGCCTGCTCGCGCTGTTCGCGTGCATCGCGGCGTTCCTCCTCAGCCCGCCGATGGAGGGCGGGATGGGGGATGACATCTTCGCCAACCCCTCCAAGTACGTGAAGCTGCTGGTCAAGCCGGAGAAGAAGCCGGAGCTGGTCCAGAAGCTGTCCGGCGCGGAGGAGGGCGCCAAGGCGAAGGACGACGAGGGCAAGTTCGGCAAGCAGGACGAGAAGAAGAAGGAGGCGGATCCTTCCAAGAAGGGCGCCCCCATCGTCGACGCCAACAAGCGCGAGGAGGACCGCAAGAAGGTGATGAGCGCGGGTCTGCTCGGCGCCATGGGCGGCGCGTCCGGCGCGGCCTCCAACGTCTTCGGTCCGGGCGGCCTCGGCACCGGCATCAACAACGCGCTCGGCGGGCTGCAGGGCGGCGCGGGCCTGGGTGACGCGCACGGCGTGGGCGGCCTCGGCGCGCGTGGCACCGGCCCCGGCGGCGGCGGCACCGGGCTCGGGCTCGGCGGCCTCGGCACCAAGGGCGGCGGTCGCGGCGCGGGTGGCCACGGGCTGGACCTCGGCGGCCGCGGCAAGGAGGTCACCCGGGTGATCCCCGGCAAGACCACGGTCATCGGCGGCCTCGACCGCGACGTGATCGCCCGGGTCATCCGGCGCCACCAGAACGAGATCAAGTTCTGCTACGAGCAGGAGCTGAACAAGGATCCGAACCTCTCGGGCAAGGTGGCGGTGATGTTCACCATCGACCCGGCGGGCGCGGTGTCGGACGCGTCGGTGAGCGAGACCTCGCTGAACAACGCCACCACCGAGTCCTGCATGCTCAGCCGTATCCGGCGCTGGAAGTTCCCGGAGCCCAAGGGCGGTGGCGTCGTCACCGTGACCTTCCCCTGGATCTTCAAGCCGGCGGGCGCGGACGGGGACGAGTAGTAGCCCGTTCCAGGTCACGAGCCGTCAGGCAGTTCAGGAAGTGACGGACCCCCGGGTGCCCCAGTGGCCCCGGGGGTTTCGTCTTTCTGGCGTTTGACGTTGCGGTGGTAGTCGGGGGCAGGTAACGTTCGCCGCCCTTTTCAGCTCCTCGTCAGGGAGGCATACGTGCGCAAGGTCGTTCTCGCCCTCACCCTCGTCATGCTGCCGGCCGTCGCGGCCGCGCAGACCCCGCCGGAAGGCGTGGCGCTCACCGTGCGCCGGGGGTTCTTCACCGAGACGGACGTGGGGGTGTTCTTCACGCTCGGCGGGAAGAACCAGTACTCCAACGGCCAGACGTACCTGCAGCTCGGGGTGGGGTACGACCTCACCGAGAACATCGAGCTGGGGGCGCACTTCGGCATCGGCGCCAACGCGCAGAACTGCTTCCTGAACCCGGCGGAGCGGGATGCGCCGTGCTCGGTGGGGACGGGGTCCGCGCGCCGGGAGTACCCGGACAACTTCACGGTGACGTTCCTCAACCTCAGCGCGGCCTACCTGTTCAAGCTGGCGGACCGGTTCTACCTCGCGCCGAAGCTGGTGGGCGGCTACACGCTGCTCGGGCCCGCGCCGCTCGAGGACGGGTCGGGGAACCCGATCTCCTCCGGGCTGAACGTGGGCGGTGGCGTGGGCATCGAGTACGCCACGCACATGGACCACTTCAGCATCGGGGCGGACGCGATCGTCCGCTACATCGTGGGGCCGAACATCCCCACCGTGGCCATCTTCCCGCGGGTCAAGTACACGTTCTGATCCCGTCCGGCCGCACCTCCCAGCGCGTGGTGCAGGTCCTCGCCGCGAGCTCCGCGTCGTGGGTGACCAGCACCAGCGCGCCGGGCCACTGACGGAGGAGGGCCTCGAGGCGCTCCACCGAAGGCAGGTCCAGGTGGTGGGTGGGTTCGTCCAGCACCAGCGCGTGGACGCCGCCCGCCATCGCCTCCGCCAGCACCAGCTTCCGCGCCTCGCCCGGTGACGGGTGGGCCGTGCGGAGCAGGTGCTCCGGCTCCACCCCCAACGCCGCCACCAGTTGGAGCACCCGGCCGCGCGCCTCGCGGGGCAGGGCGCGCAGGCGTGTCAGCGCGGCGTCCATCTGCGCCGAGCCGAGTTCCTGGGGGAGGTAGAGCACTCCCTCCCGGGGTTCGCTCCCGTCCAGCAGGGCGCGGAGCAGGGTGGTCTTCCCGGCGCCGTTGGGCCCGGCGAGGTGGATCCGGTCTGTCCGGGCGACATAGAGGCGGAGGGGGCCCGCCACCAGGTCCACCGCATCGGACGCCTCGCCCACCCGCAGGGCGTCCGCCTCGAGGCGCAGGACGACCGGGCGCGGGCAGGGGACGTGGTCGGCGAAGAGGTCCCGCCCGAGCGCCTTCTCCACGCGCAGCGCCTCCACGGCCTCGGCGGTGCGTGCTTCCGCGCGGGTGGCAGCGGTCTGGGCCTTCCCCAGGCGCTTCTCGGCCTGCTCGGCCCGGAAGTCCGCCAGCAGCGAGCGCGCGTCGCTGTCGTGCTTGTTCTTCATCCGGTGGCCGGCGGACCGGCTCGCCTCGGCGGCGGACCGGGCCTGACGTGCGTCCTGCAGGCTCCTCGCGGCCTTCCTGTGGGCCGCCTTCGCCTCGGCGCGTTCCTGTGCCCGCTGCTCGCGCTCGGCGTCCCACGCCGCCCTGGCGGCGCCCCAGGGGCCGGGGAACTCGCGCACGCCGCCCTTGCCATCCAGCTCCACGGTCCGCGTGGTCAGCCGGTTCAGCAGCCCGCGATCGTGCGACACGAGCACGCCCACTCCCCGGTAGCCTCCCAGCGCGCGCAGAAGCCACTCGGTCGCGTCTGCGTCCAGGTGGTTGGTGGGCTCGTCGAGCAGCAGCACGTGGGGCTCGGCGGCCAGCGCCGCGCCCACCTGCCACCGCCTCCGCTCGCCGGGCGAGAGCGTGGACCACCGCTGGAGCTGGCCCTCCCACAGCCCGAGCTCGCCCAGGATCCGGTGCGCGTGCGGGGGCGGGTCCGCGGCCAGGCGCCGCGTGTGCGCGTCCAGCGCCTCCACCCGCTGCGGGCACAGGCGCACCACCGGGCGCTCGGGCGAGAAGGACACCCGGCCCGCGCGCAGGGGCAGCAGGCCGGCCAGCAGCGAGAGCAGCGTGCTCTTGCCGGCGCCGTTGGGGCCGACCACGCCGGTCCAGCCGGGGAGAAGCTGCAGGTCCGCGTCCTCGAACAGCGGACGCACGTCGTCGAAGGCGAAGGTGGCGCGCACGAGGCGCACCGGGGGGGCAGGGGATGACACAGCGGAGCTCCGAAAGACCGGGTCGAAACGGCGTTCGCACAGACATCGCGGCGTCACCTCTGGGGTGACTGCGGCGGCAGGCGCGGACGCGGGACGGTGTTTCAGATGCTCAGGCGCAAGGGCGTAGGTCCTCTGGCTTCGCGACAAAGAAAGCGGCGGAAGGGTGGATAACCCTCCCGCCGCCTGGCTGCAAGTGCTCGCCCGGGGCCTAGCTGTTGCCGGCCGCCTCGAGCTCGCGCTCGAGGTCGCGCTCGACCTTGTAGCGGTCGTTGAGCGAGAGCGCCTTCTTGCGCAGGCGGATGCTCTTGGGGGTGACCTCGATGAGCTCGTCCTCGGCGATCCACTCCAGCGCGCGCTCGAGTCCCATCTCGCGCGGCGGGGTGAGGATCACGTTCTCGTCGCGGCCGGCGGCGCGGATGTTGGTCAGCTTCTTCTCGCGGCAGGCGTTGACGTTGAGGTCCAGCGGGTGCGCGTTCTCGCCGATGATCATGCCCTCGTACACCGGCACCTGGGCGCCGACGAAGAGCGTGCCGCGCTCCTGGATGCTGAAGAGCGCGTAGGGCACGGTCTCGCCCGCGCGGTCGCTGACGATGGCGCCGTAGCTGCGGCGGGGGATGTGGCCGAACCAGGGCTCGTAGCCGTCGAACTGAGAGGACATGATGCCCTCGCCGCGGGTGATGGTGAGGAACTCGGAGCGGAAGCCCACGAGGCCGCGGGCGGGGATGCGGAACTGCAGCCGCGTCCGGCCGGAGCCTTGCGGCGCCATGTCCATCATGCGGCCCTTGCGGGGCCCGAGGCGCTCGGTCACCACGCCCACCGCGGTGTCGGGGATGTCGCAGACCATCAGCTCCATCGGCTCGTGGAGCACGCCGTCCACCACCTTGGTGATCGGCTCGGGGTTGGAGGCGGTGAGCTCGTAGCCCTCGCGGCGCATGGTCTCGATGATCACCGCGAGCTGGAGCTCACCGCGGCCGACGACGCGGAAGGCGTCCGGGGTGTCGGTGTCCTCGATGCGGATGGCCACGTTCCGGTAGGCCTCGCGGTAGAGGCGCTCGCGCAGGTTGCGGGAGGTGACGTACTTGCCCTCCTTGCCCGCCAGCGGCCCGTCGTTGACCTTGAAGATCATCATCATGGTGGGCTCTTCCACCGTGATGCGGGGCAGCGCCTCCGGCTTCTCCGGGGCGGTGATGGTGTCACCGATGCTGATCTCCTCGATGCCGGCGAGGGAGACGATCTCGCCGGGGCCGGCGTCCGCGATCTCCACCCGCTTGAGGCCGGAGTAGCCGAAGAGCTTCACCACCTTGCCCGACTGGAGCTTGCCGCCGTCGCGGATGACGGTGACCGGCATGTTCGGCGTGATGCGGCCGGAGAGGATGCGGGTGATCGCCAGACGGCCGACGTAGTCGTCGTAGTCGAGGTTGTTGACGAGGAGCTGCAGCGGGTCGCCCTCGCCGCCGCGCACGCCCGGGGCCGGGATGTGGCTGAGGATGGCGTCGAACAGGGGGCGGAAGTCGGTGCCGGGGATGTCCAGCTTCGTCGTGGACAGGCCCTGGCGCGCCACGGTGTAGAGGACGGGGAACTCGAGCTGCTGGTCGTCCGCGCCGAGGTCGATGTACAGCGAGTAGACCTGATCGAGGATCTCCTGCGGCCGGGCGTCCTGCCGGTCGATCTTGTTGATCACCAGGACGGTCTTCAGCCCCATGCCCAGCGCCTTGGAGAGCACGAAGCGGGTCTGCGGGAGGGGGCCCTCGGCCGCGTCCACGAGCAGGATGACCCCGTCCACCAGGCGGAGCGCGCGCTCCACCTCGCCGCCGAAGTCCGCGTGGCCCGGGGTGTCCACCACGTTGATGTGGTGCCCCTGGTACGAGATCGCGGTGTTCTTCGCGAGGATGGTGATGCCCTTCTCACGTTCGAGGTCGTTCGAGTCCATCACCCGTTCGGTGAGCTGCTCGTTCGACCGGAAGGCACCGCCCTGGCGGAGCATGTGGTCAACCAGGGTGGTCTTGCCGTGGTCAACGTGGGCGACAATGGCGACGTTGCGGATCTTCTCGCGTGCGATCATGCAGGACTGCTTCTCTCTCGTGGTTGGGACTCGACCGGTAACAGCCGCGGCGCAGCCGATTACTCCGCCGACTCCCCCGGGGGCGCGGCTTATATGCCGGGCAGGGGGACGTGGCAACGCGCGCAGTGTGACGGTCGTGTGACGCTTGCCGTTCAGGCGGCCGGGCAACGCCTCAGAAGGGGACGCCGAGGGTGGCGTAGGGCTGGAGGACGCCGCCCTCGGAGAGGCCCTGCGCCAGCCCCAGCCGGAGCTGGGCGGAGAGGGCATAGGCCACCACGAAGTCGGTCCGCAGCTCCGCGCCCACCCCCAGGCGGGGCGCCGCCAGCTCGAACGCCTCGCGTCCCGTCGAGCCTGCGTCCAGGAACGCGGCCGCGTGCATCCGGCGGAGGAAGAGCGGGAGCGTGTCCACGCCCCGGTCCAGCCAGGTGAGCGGGAAGCGGTACTCGGCCGAGCCGAAGGCGAAGCTGTTCCCGGCGATGGACCGGGGGGGATAGCCGCGGAGCAGCCCGCCCCCCACGCGGCCGCCGAAGACGAGCTGCTGCAGCGGATCGCTGACCCCGACCCCGCCCAGCGCGAAGACCGGCCGTCCGCCCTGATCGCCGAACGCCACCCCGCCCAGCGCCTGCAGCGCGAGCACGTGGTGCGAACGCCAGGGCATCTTCACGTACGTCTGCGCGCGCACGTCCGCGGAGGAGAAGGTGAAGGTGCCGCCGGTGAGCGGGCTCGAGTGCCGGACGCCGGTGGAAAAGGAGAAGCCCTCCTCGTTGCTCACCGAGTGCGTGTACGAGCGCGCATTGGAGAAGGAGAAGGAGAGTCCCAGCACGGCGTTGCGGCCCGCGCGCGGGAGGTTGGGCAGCACGTCGTCCGGGCGGAAGGTGGGCTCGAACCGCGGGTCGAAGGTGCGCAGCTCATAGGAGAAGGTGAGCGCGGCGGCCTGGTTCATCCGCGAGAAGGGCAGCCGGGTGCGCGCGCCCAGCACCCACTGCCGGTCGTAGAGGCCCGCGCGGAAGCCGGCCGCCTGCGCCACGGTGGTGCCCGCCCACACGTCGAGCCCGGGGTGGAAGGCGCGGCTGGTGTAGGAGGCGGAGAAGACCGGCTCGCGCGAAGCGAGGCCGATGCCCGCGTCCAGGGCCCACAGGTGGCGATCGAGGATGTCCGCGCCGCCGGTGGAGATCCCGATCGAGGTCCCGATCGGATCCGAACCCAGCGTGGGCAGCCAGTAGAGCGGCCCCAGCGACGGCCACGGATTGTAGCGGCGGGTGGGCAAAGGCTGTGCGACCTCTGCCTCGTTCCAGACCGCGGGAGGCCGCGGGGGGCGCTCGCTTCCCGGAGACGGGCCGGGCGCGCGGAAGCGATCCGCGGGCGCGAGCACCGACACGTCGTAGCCCTCGTGCGTATAGGAGAGGAACGCGAGCGTGCCGTCCGGCGCCACCGAAGGGTGGAAGGCGCCGGTCTCCACGTTGGTGAGCTGGGTCAGTGCGCGCGTGCCGGAGTCGAGCGCGTAGAGGTTGTAGATGCCGGTGCGGTCGCTGCTGAAGACGATCGTCCCGTCCGGCGCGATCCTCGGCTGGAGGATGAGCGCCTCGCCCTCGAGCAGCGTCTCCTCCGCGCTCTCGCGGCTGATGTCTACCCGCGCCAGCCGGTGCCCCACGCCGCGCTTCTGGCTGAACACGAGCGCGCGGCCGTCGGGCGTGAAGACGGGGCCAAAGAGGCGCTCGCGCTCGGCGGCCTCGAGCACCCGGCGCACCTCTCCCGTCTGCCGGTCGTACAGCCCGAGGTAGCTGTGCCCGCCGCCGCTGCGGCCGACGAAGGCGATGGCGCGGCCGTCGGGCGAGTACGACGGATCGGTGGCGCGCAGGCCGCGGGTGAGGCGCTCCCGCCTGCCCGTTTCGACCTCCACCTCGTAGAGGTCGTCGAAGACCTGGTACTCCTCGAAGACCTCCGGCTGCGAGACGACGACGTGCGCACCGTCCGGCGACACGTCCAGCGGCCCGCCCGACCACAGCGCCGCCACCAGCCGGTCGTCGGTCCCGTCTGGCCGCATGCTCCGGATCTGCGGACGCCTGTCGGTGGCGGCATTGAGGTAGACGATCCGCGCGCCGTCCTTCGTGAACCTCGGTGCGTCCGTCCCGTTCGCCGAGCGGGTGAGCCGGGTGGCGTGGGTGATGCCGGCCTCGCGCACGCGGTGAAGCTGCGCCTCGAAGCGCGCCTTCGTCTGCCCGAGCCACCGGTCGTAGAGGGCCACGAAGTCCTCGCCCCACGCCTGCTGCGAGGCGTCGTTCAGCGTACCGGGGATGAGCCGGCTGCCGTAGCGATCGAAGAAGTCGGGGACGCGCTCTTCGCCCACCTCGTCGGCGATGAAGCGGAGGAAGTGCCCGCCATAGAGATAGGCGAGGGAGCCGCGTGGCCACGCGTGCGGCACGTGGGTGACCTCGTCGAGCCGGAAGGGTGCCTCCAGCACGCTCGCGCGCAGCCACATCTCGAACAGCGAGGAGCGCAGCCGGCCGGCGTTGGAGAGGTTCGACTCCTGGTACGTGGCATAGCCCTCGGTCATCCAGCGCGGCACGTACGCGTTGGGGATGAGCACCTTGCCGAGGACCGCGTTCACCCACGTGGGCAGCCCGTGCACCTTGTCGAGGTGCAGCACGTGCGCGTACTCGTGCACCACGAGGATCCACAGGTGGTCCTCGTAGTCGTTGAGCACCGACTGGGCCTCGGGCGCCTCCGCGAACAGCCGCATCCACGGCCGGTAGAGCGTGAACGCCGAGCCGTTCGCGCTGTCGGTGTCGTCGGTGAGGATGACGTCCGTCTTGCGCCTCGGCGTCCAGCGCACCTTGGGCGCGAGCAGCGCGTGCGCGGCCTCGCTGGCGGCGGCGGTGCGCTGGGCGAGCGCCTCCATCTGCGGGCCCTCGTGGTAGTGGACCCGGAAGTGCTCGGTCTCGATCGTGTGCCACGGCACGTGCGGCGACACCGCGAGGGCCCCGGGCGCGCACAGGATCCCCGCCAGCAGGAGCAGCGCCGAAAGCCCCTTCACGCGCCCGTCACTCCCCCGCCCGGGCCGCCGTGCGCCGCCGGCGCTTCTTCGGAGCGGCCTGAGCCTGGGACTGAGCCCGGGACTGAGCCTCCGCCCGGGCCTCCGCCGGCACGCGCGAACGCAGGAACCGCTCCACCCGCTGGCCGACGAGCTGCGGCTGCTCCAGGGGCGCGGTGTGGCTGCCGTGGGGGACGATCATGAACTCCGACCCGGGGATGGCCTCGGCCATGCGCCGCGAGAGCCACATGGGGGTGAACCGGTCGCGCTCGCCGCCGATGATCAGCGCCGGGACGTCGATGTTGGGCAGGTGGTCCCACGCGGTGTGCTCCGCGAGCGAGTCGAGCGTGCGCACGAACACCGCGGGGTTCATCTTCGCCAGGTGGTCGAAGTACGGGTAGAGGTCGTTGCGCTGCATCAGCTCGCGGTTGAGCTCGAAGGAGAGCGCCATCTGCAGGGCCAGCTCGGTCCGCATCGCCAGCCGGTTGAGGACGGTCACCGGCTTCGGCATCAGCTCCACCAGCATGCGGACGGCGGGGAACACCTTCTTCAAGAGGGTGTCGTCGTGGACCGTGTCCAGCGGGAAGCCGTACGAGCCGCACAGGAGCACCAGGCCCAGCACGCGCTCGGGGTGGCGGCGGTGGAACTCGAGGCAGACCTGCACCCCCATCGAGTGCCCGAAGATGAGCGCCTCCTTCACGCCCGCCGCGTCCATCACCCGGACCAGATCGTCGGCGGTGTACTGGAAGCCGATCCGCGAGGTGTCGTCGGGCACGGTGGAGCTGCCGTGGCCGCGGTAGTGCCAGCGGATGACCCGGTGGGTCTCGGCGAGCTGCGGGAGGAGGTACTTCCACGCGAACCCGTCGCAGCCCAGCCCGTCGCACATCACGATGGCGGGGCCGCCCTCGCCGTGGACCTGGAAGTAGAGCTGCGCGCCGTCGGGCGTGGTGAGGAAGTCCTGCCGGAAGTAGCGGGCCACGGGCTTAGGCGCTCGCCTCGTCCGCGTCTTCGTCCCCGGCGCCGGGCCGGCCGAGGCCGTAGCGCGCGATCTTGAGGATGAGGTTGGACCTCGAGATCCCCAGCTCCCGCGCCAGCCGGCTCTTGTTGTGCCGCGTGCGCTCGAGGCCCTGGTGGATCATCTCGCGCTCGAGCGCCTCCACCGCGTCGTTCAGACGCCCGGTGGCGACGCGGTTGGCGGTGGGAAGGAAGATCGATCCGCCGGGCTGCACCGCGTCCCGGATCCGCGAGGAGATGAGGTCGCCGGGGATGACGTCGAGGTCGCTGCCCAGCACCAGCAGCCGCTCGATCTCGTTCTCCAGCTCCCGGATGTTCCCCGGCCAGGCGTAGTCGAGCAGCACCGCCATCGCATCCGGCGCGAGGCCGCGGGCGCGCTGGCCTTCGCGGTGGTGCTTGCGCATGAAGTGGTCGATGAGGATGGGGATGTCGTCGCGGCGCTCGCGCAGGGCGGGGACCATCACCCGGATGACGTTGATCCGGTAGAAGAGGTCCTCGCGGAACTGGCCCTTCTTCACCATCTCGCCCAGGTCCTTGTGGGTGGCGGCGATGACGCGGACGTCCACCTCCCGCATCTGGGTGCCGCCCACGGGGGTGAAGGTGCCCTCCTGCAGCACGC
>CAZCWA010000037.1:0-18465 GCA_964502265.1 uncultured Myxococcaceae bacterium
GCGGGCGACATCGTCTCCGAACCGGTGGACGTCACGGTCAGCGAGGCGCCGATGAAGAACTACGAGGTGCGCGCGATCTGGGTCACCCGCTTCGCCTACTCGAACCAGGACGACGTGGTCTCGGTGATCAACCGGGCGGCGGACGCGGGCTTCAACGTCATCTACTTCCAGATCCGGGGCGCCGGCGATGCCTACTACCGCTCGTCCCTGGTGCCCTGGGCGGCGCGGCTCTCCTCGCCGCAGACGCTCGGCCGCGATCCGGGTTGGGATCCCCTGCAGGTCGCAATCGACACGGCGCGCGCGCGCGGGCTTCAGCTCCACGCGTACTGGAACGTCTACTCCGCCTGGACCACGCCTTCGGGTTGCGCGAACGCAGGCACCTGCACCTGCCGTCCGCAGCAGGGACGGAGCGACTCCTGCACGCTGCCGCCCTCGTCTCCGCCCGGGGTGCCCACCCATGCGCTGCGCGCGAACCCGGACTGGATGGCGGTCAACGCGCAGGGCCGCACCACCGACACCGAGTACTACTGGTTCTCGCCGGGCAACCCCGCGGTGAAGGCGCACCTGCTCGCGGTGGCGGCCGAGTTGCTGGACAACTACGACATCGACGGGCTGCACCTCGACCGCGTGCGCTACGCCGGACCGCAGTACTCGCGCGACGCGGCGAGCCTCTCTGCCTACGGGGCCCTCCCCGGGCCGCAGCGTCCTGCATGGGAGGACTGGCAGCGCGAGCAGGTGAACGCGCTCGTGGGGGACCTCTACGACCTGGTGAAGCAGAAGCGTCCCAACGCGGTGCTCTCGGCGTCGGTGTGGGGCATCTACCGGCAGCTCCCGGGCTGCGGCACCTCGCAGGGCTTCGCCAACTACTACCAGGACTCGATCGCGTGGACGAAGCGCGGGCTCATCGACGCGCTGGTGCCGATGATCTACTGGGACCTCGGCACCGGCTGCACCGACTGGGCGACGCACCTCGACGTGTTCCTCGCCGGTTCGAATGGGCGCCCGATCATCGCCGGCATGCACGCGCTGGACATGAACAGCTTCCAGACGCCGCGCATCCAGGCGCGCGTCGAGCACGGACGGAGCGTCGGCGCCGCGGGCCACGCGATCTTCGCCTCCACCCACTTCTCCCAACACGGCACGTGGGATGCCCTCGATGTGCCGGGCGGTCCCTACGAGCACCCTGCCGAGCCGCCTCCCATCACCTGGCGCTCGCAGTAGGCTGCGCGCATGATCCGGGCGTCCCACTCCGGGAAGAGGCGCACCTTCTTGCGCGCCCACGCCCACCGCGCCCAGTACTTCGCGGCGCGCGCGGTCCGCCGCCTCCTCCAGCGGCCCGGCACGGACCTTCGCGCGGTGGCCTCGGAGCGCATCGTGCTCTCGCCCGCCGAACGCCAGGAGGTGGTTCCTCCGCGCCTGCCAGCGGGGCACCTCGAGCGCGCCATCGAAGGCTGGGGAGGCGAACCCGCCCAGACCGTGGTGGAGCGCCTGAAGCGCAGTGAGATCCTGCACGAGGCGACCGAGGCCCTCGTCCTGGATGACGCAACCCTCCTCGGCGCCCACCTCTTCGCGGGCGCCTGCCGAGAGGACCTGCTCCGCGGCGAGCCGCCGGGACCTCATGACGTGGTGGAGCTGGACGAGGTGGTGATGGCCTCCACCTGGTCCGGCGCGCGCTGGTTCGGGCACTTCGTGCACGACGAGCTCCCCCTTCAGCTCCTCGCCCCGGAGCTCGGCCGCGCGGTGGCGACCGATCGACCCACTTACCGGGACGAGCCCTCCCTGCGCCGGCTCTTCGGTGTGCCCGCGCCGGAGATCGTCCGGGGCTTCCGCGCGCGGCGCTGCACCGTCCTCATCGACCACGCGCAGAACGCGAGCAAGCGCGCCCGCTACCAACGAATGCACGGCCACGTGCAGCGTTCGCCGGGCCCGCCGCTCCGGGTGTACCTCCAGCGCACGGCGGGAGATCCCCGCGAGCTGCTCGGAGAAGCATCGCTGCTGGAGCGCCTGGTCCGCAGCGGCTTCACCGTCATCCGCGCGGGCGAGGTGCCGGTCGACTCGCTCATCGCCCTCTGCTCGCGCGCGGAGCAGATCGTCTCGGTGGACGGCTCGCACCTCGCGCCCGCGCTCTTCGCTGCCCCGAGAAACGCGGAGCTGATCAACCTCCTGCCCCCGGCGCGGATGACCACGGTCGCGACCGACATCGCACGCGCTGCGGGATTGGCCGCCGCCGTCTTCATCGGCTCACCGGGCCCGGATCGCGACACCTTCGCCGTCGACGCCGACGAGCTGCTCCGCTTCATCGACGGCTTCCGGCCTCCTCCCACACCTCGAGGGTGAGATCGTCGTAGTGGACGTGGCCCTCGTAGAAGTTCGAGTGCGGGTCGCCGAACATGAACCAGTCGTCCCAGCCCGTCCCCGAAGGCCAGTGCGGAAAGGCCGCGTCGAGCGAGGGCCAGTGGCGCAGATCGATGCAGGCCTGCGGCGCGCTCTCGCCGGGCCGGTTGAAGTGGAAGACGCACTGGGCGGCGGCGTCGATCGTCGCGCGGTAGGTGCGCTGGCCGCCGTGCTGGAAACGGCCGCTCACCTCGAGCGTGAACTGCCCGTCCTTGCGCTCGATGGTCGCGGTGTACCACTCGCCGGGCAGGTAGCTGTCCACCGCGCGGATGGCGCCCGAGGGCTGCCACGTCCCCGCCGAGTACGAGAGGAAAGGCTTGCCCGACGTCTCCCAGCCGGTGCCGCGACCATCGATGGCGAACATCATCACCGGGCGCTCGCCGGAGGAGACGAAGCGCTGCCCGTTCCAGATCTCCATCCACGGCGGGTAGTGGTTGTCCGAGTCGATCACGACCTTGCGGTGGTGGTGGATCCACACGTTGTTGTGCGGCCGCGGCGGCGCATCGAGGATCGCCAGCCAGTAGAAGCCGTTCTGCGACACCGCGGATTCGTTGGGCAGCCAGGGCCCTGCGCGCTCGTCACCCGAGTCGTAGCCGTTGAGCCCAGGCCTTCCGTCACCGAACGCGGCGAAGCCCACCCTCACGGTCACGCGGTAGTTCTCGGGCAGCGGCGCCGAGGGCCGCACCACCGTCGCATCCGTGTGCGCAGGCGAGGTGATGCGCAGGACCTTGTTCGTCCCCCCGGCCGGATCGTCGACCACCGCCGCGTGCTGTCCGGGCGGCTGCTTCGACGTCCGCGAGTAGGTCTCGAGCGTGAGCCAGTCTTCCGTGCCAAAGGGCTGTGTGGCGCGGAAGGCAGCCGGCGGTGAGATCCCGCGCTGCGTGAAGTAACGCCCCGCATCGCTGAAGGGGCCGTCGTCCGGCACCGGATCCGTGACCCAGCTCGCCTGCGGCAGCGGCGAGGAGAAGTCCTCCTTCCACAGCACGCGCCAGCCCGGCTCGCGCGGCTCTTCGTCATCGGGAGGGATCCCCGGCTCCTCGGGCGGCTCCCCGGGTTCCTCCGGTTGCTGGACGGGCGGTTCGATGGGGGGCTCGAGGGGCGGCTCCGCCGGAGGATCGGTGGGCTGCACCGGCACCTCGGCGGTGGGTGGCTCACCCGGCCCCGGCACCTGTTCCGACGGCGGCGGGTTCGAAGGAGGTGGCTCCGTCTGGGGCTCATCCCGGGCGCAGGCCGCCGCGAGCAGCGCCGCGCACACGACCGCGAAGACTCTGGGCTTCATGCCTCAGAGGATCGTCATCCCCGCAGGCCCCCGCAGCGCGGAGAGGGCCCTTCCGAACGGGCCTCAGCCGTCCTGGTCCAACCGCACCCAACCGTTGGGCTCGAGCAGCCTCCACCCGTCCCCGCTGCGCTGGAGGAACAGGCGCACCCGCGCGCCCTCGGGCAGCGGCTCGTTCTGTCCTGCCGGACCTGCCCAGCCGCGCGGCCGCTTCCACGTCTGCCGGAAGGACACCTCCAGCAGTTCTTCCTTGGACATGCCTTCGGGCTTCATCTTCGCGGTGTAGACCCGGTCGGTCCCGTCCTGGACCTTCACGTCGCGGTGCGTGACCTCCATCACGCGAGCGATGACCACGCGGTCCGCGCCCTGTTGGAGCTGTTCGTCGGCCTGCGGCGGAAGGGCCATGGGCATCGCCTTCGCGAGCGTGAGGGTGAGCGCGGCGAAGAGCGCGGACATGCGGCGAGTGTAGCCCGGCAGCCCGCCCGCCGCGTGGGGGGGTGACCTCGACGCTCGCTCGGTCGGCCGGTACGCTGGCGCCCATGACGCTCTCCTCGTCCATGCCCGTCGTGTTCGGCGTCGTGCTCGCGCTCACCTTCGCCACCGGCTGCGACAACACGAGCCCCGTCGATCCCGACATGCGGTGCGAGGCGGGTCAGGTCCGGCCCTGCTACACCGGCCCGGAGAACACGCAAAACGTGGGCGTGTGCAGCTCCGGCTTCCAGACCTGCAGAGACGGCATCTGGGCCGCGTGCGCCGGCCAGACGGTCCCGCAGGAGGAGACCTGCAACGGGCTCGACGACGACTGCAACGGTCAGGTCGACGAGGGCGCGCAGTCGGAGACCTGCGGCGTCGGCGCCTGCGCCCGCACCACGCTGACCTGCGAGGGCGGCGTCCCGCAGACGTGCGTGCCCGGCGACCCCACCACCGAGACCTGCAACGGGATCGACGACGACTGCGACGGGGAGATCGACGAAGGCTGCGAGTGCCTCGACGGTGCCACGCAGCCGTGCTTCCCCGGAACGCCCGAGCATCGCGGCGTGGGCGTGTGCGCGGACGGCACCCAGCTCTGCGTGGCCGGAAAGTGGGCCGCGTGCGTGGGCGCGGTGATGCCGGGCGCGGAGGTGTGCAACGGGCTCGACGACGACTGCAACGGCATGCTCGACGACGGGGACCCGGAGGGCGGCGAGACCTGTGACACAGGTCAGCTCGGCGCGTGCGGCGTGGGCGTCAGCGAGTGCGTGCTGGGCCAGGTGGTGTGCAACCAGACCGCGCAGCCGCAGGCGGAGACCTGCAACGGGATCGACGACGACTGCAACGGCGAAACCGACGAAGCGGATCCGGCGCTGGGCATCGCGTGCCAGACGGGGATGCCCGGCGTCTGTGAGGGCGGCGTCCAGGCCTGTGTCGGCGGGACCCTCCAGTGTGTGCCGGTGGTGATGCCGTCCGCGGAGCAGTGCAACGGGATCGACGACGACTGCGACGGCGTGCCGGACAACGGGAACCCGGGCGGTGGCGCCTCGTGCAGCACGGGCTTGCTGGGCGCGTGCGCTGCGGGTCAGACGACCTGCGTCGATGCGGAGATCTCCTGCGTGGCGGTGGTGCAGCCCACCGCGGAGATCTGCAACGGTCTGGACGACGACTGCAACGGCCAGGTGGACGAGGGCAACCCGGGCGGCGGCGCGGCCTGCAACACCGGCCTGCACGGTGTGTGCGCGAGCGGCATCAACACCTGCCAGGGCGGCAACCTCTGGTGCCTGCAGACGGAGCAGGCCACCGCAGAGATCTGCGGCGACGGGCTCGACAACGACTGCGACGGCGTGGTCGACAACGGCTGCGGCGGCAGCGCTTGCACGCACGACATCTGCCAGTCCGGCACGGCGCTCCAGAGCGGCTGCGACGCCTGCGTGACCACCATCTGCGCGGCGGACCCCTTCTGCTGCACGAACACGTGGGACCTGGCGTGCGTGGAGCAGGTCCGGACCCGCTGCGGTCAGCAGTGCCCGGGGAACACCTGCTCGCACAGCCCGTGCAGCACCGGCCTGCCGCTCCAGTTCAACTGCAGCGCCTGCGTCTCAGCGGTCTGCGCGGAGGATCCGTTCTGCTGCGCGGTGGACTGGGACATCCTCTGCATCGACCTCGTCGACACGGAGTGCAGCCCGACCATCTGCCCTTGATCCGCGGCCCCTGACCCGAGCCGAACGCTGCCCTGCCCGGACGCTGCGCACAGGACGCGGCGTCCGGCACCCCGCCTTGCCGTTGCCCGGGCCCCGTGCGGTCCCCAGACCAATTGGGCACACCTTGCGAGGAGACTTCCGATGGCGACGGGCGTGATTTCAGAGACGAGGAAACCCACGGGCGCCGAGCCCTTCCGGCTGCGATGGGGCGCCATCTTCGGCGGCGCGTTCGTGGCACTCGGGCTGTGGGCGTTGCTCTATGCGTTCGGGTTGGCGGTCGGCCTGTCGTCGATCAACGGCCAGGACGGGCAGTTCAGCTTCCCGGGGCTCTTCACCGGCATCTGGGCGGTGCTGGCGCCGCTGCTGGCGCTGTTCGTGGGCGGGATCGTCGCCGCGCGCACGGCCGGCGCGCAGGACAGGGGCTCGGGGACGATCCACGGCGTGGTCCTCTGGGGCTTCACCACCATCGCCGGTGCGTTCCTCGTCTTCTCCCTCATCGGCACCCTGCTCAGCGGCGTGGCGGGGCTCGGGCGGGGCGCGGCACAGGCGGCAGGACAGGCACCGCAGGCAGCGAACGCGCTCGGCCTCGACGCGAACCAGCTCATGCAGCCGGTCAACCAGCGCCTCCAGGAGCAGGGCCTTCCGCCACTCTCCGCACAGGAGCTGCAGGGCGCAGGACAGGCCATCGTCTCCAACTCGCTCCAGCAGGGCCGCGTCGACAGGCAGGTGATCGAGAACGCCCTGGTCGCCAACACGTCCCTGGACCGACAGAACGTGCAGCAGATCGCCGGCGACATCGAACAGCAGGCGCAGCAGGCCGGTGGTCAGCTTCAGCAGACGGCCGCCTCGGTCGCCGAGACGAGCGGCACGGCCATGTGGGGCATCTTCTTCGCGCTGCTGCTCGGGCTGGTGAGCGCCGTGCTGGGCGCGGCGATCGGCACCTCGCGCAAGCAGGTGAGGCTCGCCAACGCGCAGGCGCGCCGCGAGATCCTCCCCGAGGACCTCCCCCCGTCGCCCACTCCAACGAACCGCCGCGGAGAGGTCTATCCCTGAGGCGTCTGCAGGGTCTCGAGCGGATCGGCGCGCAGCATCACGTCGAAGATCCGCTCCAGCCCGCGGATGCGCCGTCCGCCCCGGCCCGCCGTCCACGCCTCGCGCGCGGCGGCGGGTCCCGCGATCTCGTCGATGCCGCCGATCTTCGACTTCGACGCGCGCACCGCGAACGGCCGCAGGTCCTCCCACCGGTGCGCCGCCGCCCACGGCTGGAGCAGCGCGCGGGTGAAGTAGCCCCACGCGAAGATCATGTCCCCGGGCCGCAGGAAGGCCCGCCACCTTTCCAGCGCCGCCTGCGTCTGCTCCCCGGCGAGGATCCGCTCCGGGTCCAGCTCCAGGTGGTGCGGGGTGGACGGGTCGAGCAGCACCTCGGGCCTGACCAGCGCCTCGAAGCGTTCGCCCGAGCCCACCCGGTGCGCCAGAAGATGCGTCACCTCGCGCTCGCGGCCGCCTGAACCCGGCTTCGGGTTGCTCTCCGCGTACACCAGCACCCCGCCCGCCGGCGGCTCGCACAGGGCCTGCAATTCGGCAGCGACCTTCTGCCGCGGCGTGGGCCGGCGCGGCTTCTTCTTCGTGTAGCGGGACGGGCCGTTGCGGTCGTCGCGCAGCGCGATCTGCGTGTCCACCATCCAGTCGAACGGACGCAGCAGCGCGCGGAACCGCTCCGCATCGCCCTCCAGGTGTCCGAGCACCTCGCTCACCGCCTCGATCGTCGCCAGGCAATGCTCCGCCGGCTCCTTGCGGATGCGGTAGTTGCCCGGGCGCTCGGGGTGGAACATCACCCGCGGCAGAGCCTGCAACGACGGGTTCACCCGGATGAGCTTGCGCGCCAGGGGCCAGGTCCCATCCACCACCACCAGCGTCTTCAGCTCACCGGGCTCGAGGTCGCGTACGTCCTTCGCCGAAGGCCCCGGGAAGAGCAGGAACGTCCCCTCCTCATGACACAGGGCCTGGACGCGCTCGTCGGTCTCGAAGTCGATCCCCGCGCGCAGCTCCGAGTTGGGCAGGGACAGGTGCGCCATCCGCGCGGTGCCGATGGGCATCCGCCGCTCGCGCAGGTGCTGGAGGAAGACGACCCGCGTCTGCGAAGGCAGCTCCGGCAACCGCTCGCAGAAGCACACGCGGCGCGGGCGCAGGCAGCGCAGGCACAGCGCGCGGGGTTCCGTCGTGTGCGCGGGCGGGGCCTGGGTCTCCATCTCCATGGCGTGCCCAATGCCCAACTGTCGGCTGCGAGTAAAGCGGCAGGCTCCGGACGCCGCCTGCCTGCTCTACATTGACATCCCAATCGATTGACGGAAGAACCCGCCGGTCTCGGTCAAGGCCACGCCACTCGCAGGAGAACAAGTTCGATGAGCATGCGCATCCGGAAGGTCGCCGTACTGGGCGCGGGGGTGATGGGCAGCGGGATCGCCGCGCACCTCGCCAACGCGGGCATCCCCGCCCTCCTCCTCGACATCGTCCCGCCGAAGGCAGCGGAGGGGGAGAAGACGGACTCGAAGGCGTTCCGGAACAAGTTCGCCGCCTCGGCCGTGCAGAACCTCCGCAAGCAGAAGCCCTCGCCCATCTTCTCCACCGCGGCGCTGGACCTGATTGAGGCCGGCAACTTCGACGACGACATGGGCCGCCTCGCCGAGTGCGACTGGGTGGTGGAGGTGGTCCGCGAGGACATGGCCATCAAGCAGGCGACCTTCGCGCGCGTGGAGAAGCACGTGCGCCCGGGGACCATCGTCTCCTCCAACACCTCCGGCCTGTCGATCGTCGGGATGCTCGAGGGGCGCTCGGCGGAGTTCCGGAAGAACTTCCTCGTCACGCACTTCTTCAACCCCGTCCGCTACATGAAGCTGCTGGAGCTGGTGGCGGGCCCGGAGACCTCGCCCGAGGTGATGAAGACGCTGCACGCCTTCGGTGAGGAGGTGCTGGGCAAGGGCATCGTCTACGGCAAGGACACCACCAACTTCATCGCCAACCGCATCGGCGTGTACGGGATGATGCGGACCATCCGCGAGATGCAGAAGGCGGAGCTCACGGTCGAGGAGGTGGACAAGATCTTCGGGCCGGCGCTGGGGCGTCCGAAGAGCGCGGTCTTCCGCACCGCGGACCTGGTGGGCCTGGACACGTTCATCCACGTGGCCACCAACTGCTACGACACCCTGAAGCACGACGAGGAGCGCGAGGTCTTCGCCATCCCCGACTTCCTCCGGAAGATGGTGGAGAACGGGTGGCTCGGGGACAAGGGCGGGCAGGGCTTCTACAAGAAGCAGAAGGGCCCGGGCGGCAAGGAGATCCTCGCGCTCGACCTGGGGACGCTGGAGTACAGGCCGCAGCAGAAGGTGCGCTTCGACTCGCTGGGCGCGGCGAAGGACATCGAGGACGTGCGCGAGCGCGCGGTGTCGGTGATGAAGGCGGAGGACAAGGCCGGCCGCTTCGCCGAGCGCGTGTCGCTGGACGTGATGGCGTACGCCTCGCGCCGCATCCCCGAGATCGCCGACGACCTGGTGAACATCGATCGCGGCATGCGCTGGGGCTTCGGCTGGGACCTCGGGCCCTTCGAGACCTGGGACGCGTACGGGGTGAAGGCCGGCGTGGAGCGGATGAAGGCACTGGGCCTTCAGCCTGCGAAGTGGGTGGAGGAGATGCTCGCCGCCGGGCGTGAGAGCTTCTACGCGCACGAGGGCACGCAGCAGACGTACTGGGACATCGCCTCTCGCTCCGCGAAGCCCGTGCCCGAGAACGCGCGCACCCTGCGGGTGGAGTACCTCAAGCGCGGCAACCGGAAGATCACCGGCAACGACGGCGCCACGCTGTGGGACATGGGCGACGGCTGCACGCTGCTCGAGTTCCACTCCAAGATGAACAGCATCGACGACGCCATCATCGAGATGATGAACGCGGCGTTGGACGAGACGGAGAAGAACCACCGCGCGCTGGTCATCGGCAACGACGGGACCAACTTCTCCGTGGGCGCCAACCTGATGGCGCTTCTGTGGGCGGTGAACAGCGACGAGATGGACGTGGTGGAGAAGCTCGTCCGCGACTTCCAGAGCGCCAACCAGCGGATGCGCTACTCGCCGGTGCCGGTGGTGACCGCGCCGTTCGGGCTGACCCTGGGCGGCGGCGCGGAGGTGACCATGGGCGGCAACGCGGTGCAGGCGGCCGCGGAGACGTACATGGGCCTCGTCGAGGTGGGCGTGGGCCTCATCCCCGGCGGCGGCGGCAACCTGCAGCTCCTGCGCAACGTGTTCGGGCCGTACGCGGCGGACAAGGACTTCGACGCGCTGCCCTTCCTCAAGAAGGTCTTCCTCTCCATCGGCACCGCAAAGGTCGCCACCAGCGCGGAGGAGGCGCGTGAGGCCGGGTTCCTGGGGCCGGACAACGGCATCTCGCTCAACCGGGACTTCCTGCTCAGCGACGCCAAGGCTCGGGCGCTGGGCATGGCCAACGCGGGCTTCCGGCCGCCGCGGAAGACGTTCTTCCGGCTGCCCGGTCCGTCGGGCGCGGCCACGATCGACATGATGCTGTACGACATGCAGCTCAATCAGCAGATCAGCGAGCACGACCGGTTCATCGGCCGCAAGCTGGCGCGGGTGCTGACGGGCGGTGACACCTCGGCGGCGAACCTGGTGAGCGAGGAGCGGCTGCTGGAGCTCGAGCTCGAAGCGTTCCTCAGCCTGCTCGGCGAGGAGAAGACCCGGGCGCGGATGATGTTCATGCTGGAGAAGGGCAAGCCGCTCCGGAACTAGCCGTTACCTTTTCTTTTCCGAGTGAGTGAGGAACACACCATGTCCCAACGAGTCGCCATCGCCAGCGCGGTCCGCACGCCGTTCACCCGCGCGCACAAGGGAGAGCTGAAGGACACGCGGCCGGACACGCTGGCCGCCCACGTCATCCGCGAGGCCGTGGCCCAGGTGAAGGGCCTGGACCCGAAGGAGATCCAGGACGTCGTGCTCGGCTGCGCCATGCCGGAGGCCGAGCAGGGCATGAACGTGGCGCGCATCGCCGCGGTGCTGGCGGGCCTTCCGGTGGAGGCCTCGGCGATGACCATCAACCGCTTCTGCTCCTCGGGCGTGCAGTCCATCGCCACCGTGGCGCAGAGCATCCTCGCCGGTCAGTACGACGTGGCGGTGGCCGGCGGCACCGAGTCGATGACGCTCATCCCCATGGGCGGCAACAAGGTGTCGGCCAACCCGGAGGTGATGGAGCGGTACCCGGAGGTCTACACGTCCATGGGCGCCACCGCGGAGAACGTGGCGGCGAAGTTCGGCGTGGCGCGTGAAGACCAGGACAGGTTCGCGGCCGAAAGCCAGAAGCGCGCGGCGAACGCCCGGGAGAAGGGGATCTTCAAGGAGGAGATTGTCCCGCTCGACGTGACGTACTTCGACGACGCGGGCAAGGCGCACCAGACCCGGCTGGAGCACGACACCATCCTCCGCCCGGAGACCACGTTCGAAGGCCTGCAGAAGCTCAAGCCCGCGTTCAACCCGAAGGGCACCGTCACCGCCGGCAACGCCTCGCCCCTGACGGACGGCGCCGCGGCCGCGGTGGTGATGAGCGAAGAGAAGGCGAAGGCGCTCGGCGTTCAGCCGCTGGGCTACTTCGTGGACTTCCAGGTGGCGGGCGTGCCGCCGGAGATCATGGGCATCGGCCCCGTGCCCGCGGTGCGCAAGCTGCTCGCGAAGAACCAGCTGGACGTCAAGGACATCGACGTCTTCGAGCTCAACGAGGCCTTCGCGGCGCAGTCGCTGTACTGCGTCCGGGAGCTCGGCCTGGACCCCGCGAAGGTGAACCCCAACGGCGGCGCCATCTCGCTCGGTCACCCGCTGGGCGTGTCCGGCACGCGCATGACCGCCACCCTGCTCCGCGAGCTGCGGCGCCGGGGCGGCCGCTACGGGGTGGTCACCATGTGCATTGGCGGTGGTATGGGTGCAGCCGCCTTGTTTGAAGTGGCCTGAGTCGGGCCAGGGTGAGGGTCCGTGGCGAATTCGAAGCTGTCGAAACTGGCCTGGACCGTCCTTGCCTACACGGTGCTGGTGATCTTGTGGGGCGCGTACGTGCGCGCCACCGGCTCCGGCGCCGGCTGCGGTGACCACTGGCCCTTGTGCAACGGGGACGTGCTCCCGCGCGAGCCGTCCGTGCAGACGGTCATCGAGTTCACCCACCGGCTGACCAGCGGGCTGGCGCTCCTGGGCACCGTGGCGCTGCTGTGGGCGGCGCTGCGCGGGACGCAGAAGGGCCACCCGGCGCGCCAGGGCGCCCTGTGGTCCCTGGTATTCATGGTGCTGGAGGCGGTCATCGGCGCGGGGTTGGTGCTCTTCCAGCTCGTGGCGGATGACCCGTCCATGGCGCGGGCGTGGGCCATGGGCGCGCACCTGGTGAACACGTTCCTGCTCCTGGGCGCGCTGCTCTACACCTGCCTCGTCGCGTCTGGCGAGCCCGCCCCGAAGCTGCGCGGTCAGGGGGCGGTGGGCACCACCTTCTGGGTGGCGCTGGTGGGCATGTGCCTGCTCGGCGTCAGCGGCGGCATCGCCGCGCTGGGGGACACGCTCTTCCGTCCGGAGAGCCTCGCGCACGCCTCGGAGCAGCACTTCGCCGAAGGCTCTCCCCTCCTCCTGCAATTGCGGCTGTTCCACCCGCTCATCGCCATCGTCGTGGGGCTTCTGGTGGTGGCGGCAGCGTGGACCGCGAGCGCGCAGCGGCCGTCGCCCGAACAGAAGAAGTGGGCGGTCGTGGTGACCGCGCTGTACGGCGCGCAGATCCTCGCAGGGCTCGTCAACGTGGTGCTGCTGGCGCCGGTCTGGATGCAGCTGTTCCACCTGCTGCTCGCGGACCTCATCTGGCTCGCCGTCGTCCGCGCCGGCATGCTGGCATTCAGGGCGCGCCCTGCGCCGGCCGAGGTCTCTGCGCCCGCGCTCGCCTGAGGACGCGCCGTGGCCCCTCGCGGGTCGCGAACCTCGGAAGCTCAGGAGGCCTCGGAGCGGCCCCTGCCCAGCCGCCCCGCCACGCGCGCGAGCAGCCGCTCGAGCTCGTCCGGGTCCAGCGGCTTGACCAGGTGGTCATCGAAGCCGGCCTCGCGGCTGCGCCGGTGGTCCTCCGCCATCCCGTAGCCGGTGAGCGCCACCAGGTGCAGGTCCGCCGAGCAGCTCGCCCGCACCCGGCGCGCCACCTCCAACCCGTCGATGTCCGGCAGGCCGATGTCCACGAGCAAGAGGTCCGGCGTGGACGACTGCGCGAGCGCCACCGCCTCCAGGCCGCAGGCCGCGCTGGCGACGTGGTAGCCCATCTCCTCGAGCAGCTCCCCGAGCGTCTCCCGGATGTCCCCGTTGTCTTCGACGAGCAGTACGCGCAGCGAGGAGGCTTCGGCGTCGTCGTTGGAGGTCATCTCTGCCTCGGCTGAAGGGTGGGCGCCGTCGAGGAGCGGGAGGTGAATGCGGAACTCGCAGCCCTTGCCTGCGCCTTCGCTCGTCACCGCCACCCGCCCGCCGTGCATCCGCACCAGGTTGTCCACCAGCGCCAGGCCCACGCCGAGGCCGCCCTGCGCGCGGTCCAGCCCCATCCGGCCCTGCGTGAACAGGTCGAAGACCTTCGGGAGCAGGTCCGGCTCGAGGCCGATGCCGTCGTCCTTCACCGAGAGCACCGCGTCCGGACCGTCGCGGCCGAGCGTGACCTGGATGTTCCCGCCGCGCGGCGTGTACTTCAGGGCGTTGCCCACGACGTTGTTGGTGACTTGCTCGAGCCGCACCGGGTCCCCGCGCAGCCGCAGCCCCTCTCTGGGCCCGGACACGGTGAGGGACTGCCCCTGCGCGTGCGCCGCCTGCTGCAGGGTCTCCACGGCCGACCGGACCAGGTGCGCAAGCTCCACCTGCTGCCACTCGAGCCGGACCTTCCCCAGGGACACGCGGGAGACGTCGAGCAGGTCCTCGAGCATCCGCCCCATCGCCAGGCTCTGGCGGTCGATGATGTCCAGGCACCGTCCGAGCCGCGGGTCCTGGGTGCGGTTCTTCGGGTGCTGGAGGACGCCCAGCGCGGTGCGCACGGCGCTCAGGGGGTTGCGCAGCTCGTGGCCGAGCATCGCCAGGAACTGGTCCTTCCCGTGGTTCAGCGCCTGGACGCTCTCATGGAGGACCCGCATCTGCTGTTGCCGCCTGCGGCTCTCGAGCGCCACCCGCACCACGCCCACCAGGGTGCGGATCCGCACCGGCCGCTCGATGACGGTCACGTTGCCCAACGGTTCGAGCTGCCGCAGCACGTCCCGCTCGGCCCAGTCCGGGAGGTTGCGCGCGGGCGGCCTGCCGGCGAGCACGACGAACGGCACGTCAGACCAGGGCTCCTGCCGGTCCACGCCCGCCACCAGCTCACCGAGGAGCTCCGGGGTGATGGCCTCCTCCGCGATGAGCACCGCGCCCACGCCTTGCGTCAACGCCGCGCCCAGCGCCTGTGGCCCGCTGCAGATCTCCACGCCGAACGTGGGCGAGAGCGCGCTGGCGACCAGCGGGGCGTCCTTTCCGGTGGGGGTGAGGATCAGCACCCGCTCACTCAGCTCACCGCTCCCGTGCATGGCTCCTCCTCTCCTCCATCCGGGCGTTCAACGTCTGCTCGTCGCCGGTGAAGACCAGCTTTCCGCTCAGGACCCCTCCGAACTCGCTCAGCGTGTGACCGACACGAACGCCGTGGGGACCGAGGAAGTATTCGCGGATGGTCCGCTGGTGCGGCCCCTTGCGCTTCTTCACCACCGAGACCGCCTGCCGCACCGCGCCGAACGCCTCGAAGTAGCGCAGCAGGATGACGGTGTCCGCGAGGTACGAGAGGTCCACCGGAGACTCGACAGACTCCCCGAGCACGCCGTGCTGGCTCACCACCAGGAGCGTCATCACCCCTCGCTGGTTCAGGTACGTGAGCAGCTCGTGCAGCTGCGTGGTGAGGAAGCGCTCGTGCGGCATCGCTGCCTGGTATCCGTTGAGGCTGTCGATGACGACGGTGCTCGCGCCCTCCTTCTCCACCGCGTCGCGCACGCGCTGCGCAAACTCACCGGGGGAGACCGACGCGGGGTTGAGCTGCTGCAGCAGGACCTGGCCGGACTTCACGTGGGCGCGCAGTCCAATCCCCAGCCCTTCGCTGCGCGCGAGGAAGGTCTCCGCGCCTTCGTCGAAGAGGAAGAGCGCCGCCCGCTCGCCGCGCTCCGCCGCGCTGAAGGCGTAGTGTCCGGCGAGGCTCGACTTGCCCACGCCCGCGGGGCCAATGATGAGGTTGCTCGTCCCCACGTCGATGCCGCCCTGCAAGAGCGCGTCGAACTCCGGGACCCCCAGCGGCACGGTGGTGGCGCGAAAGTCCGTCTGGTGCTCGCTGGCGATGAGCCTTGGGAAGACCACCATCCCGCCCCGCCGGATGGAGAGGTCATGGAACCCGTTCCGGTACTCCACGCCGCGCATCTTGCGGACGAGGAGGCGGCGGCGTTCGTTGCCGTAGTCCGGCGCGAGCTGGTCGATGCGGATGACGCCGTGAGACACCGTCTCGAGCTGGTGATCTGGCGCGCCACCCTCCTGGTAGTCCAGCAGCAGCGCCGTCGCCCCCACGTCGATGAGGACCTGCTTGAGGCGAAGCAGCAGGCGCCGGTACCGCAGCGCGTCCTGCGCGAGGTAGCGAAGCTCGGACAGCGAGTCGATGACCACCCGCCCAGGCTCGAGCCGCCGGATGGTGTCGAACAGGGACTCCGCCACCGTCTCCAGTTCGGCCTCGGCCGGGTGAAAGACGGTGTACTGCTGCTGCGCGCTCGCCTGTCCGTGCGGGACGACGAAGAGCTCCACGCCGTCGAGCGACCAGCCGTGGGATCGGGCGACCTTCTCCAGCTCCGGGCCGCTCTCGGTGAGCAGCACATACAACGCGCGGTCGTCCGTGGACCTGCCACCCAGAATGAACTGGAGGCCGAGGGTCGTCTTGCCGGCGCCGGGGCGGCCTTCGACCAGGAACATGCATCCGGGCGGCAGGCCTCCGCGCAGCACGTCATCGAGTCCGGCCACTCCGGTGGAGACGCGCTCCGTGTTCTCTTCGAGCGACATGTGGGGGCCTGCCCTTCCACGTCACCCTGAAGGCAATCCGCGCAATGGGGGCAACCTACCGAAGCGCGCTGTGGACTCAGCAAGTGATGTGCCCTGCGGAACCATCACGATTCCAACAGGATGCACGGCCGCACGGGCAGTTCGACCCCGTAAGGCTGTAACTGTTGCCGAGCGGCACTGGTGAAACCGCAGCCTCGCGCCGCGAACTCGCTATCCTCCGCGGCCATGAACGTTGGCCTCCGGCCCGCCGCGCTCCTCGCCGCGCTGCTCCTCGTGACCGCGTGCGGTCCGAAGCCGCCCCACGGGGGAACTGAAGATGCGGGGCGCCTGCCGGAGAGCGACGCCGGGACCGAACCGGACGCAGGCGGAACACCGGACGCGGGGCCCGCGGACCCTTGTGACGAAGTGAGCTGCGGTGAGGGCGAGTATTGCCACCAAGGCGCCTGCCACCTGCGCGGCGCGCCGTTGTGCGCCCCCCTTCGCTGCACCGCGGACGAAGACTGCGGTGAAGCGCTGGACCTCTGCGTCCATCCGGCCGAAGGGCGCTCGTACTGCTCACGGGCCTGCGCCACCGATGCCCCCTGCCCTGCCGGCTTCGAGTGCGACCTGCTCTCGCCGTCCCACCCAGCGCCGCAGTGTGCTCCCAGGACAGGCACCTGCGATGCGGCCGGCCGGACCTGCCATCCGTCCACGAATGACTGCACCGGCGAATACGACCTCTGCGCCCAGCCGGCGGGCCAGGCCGCCCATTGCACCCGCGCCTGCGCGGACGCGTCCGACTGCCCCCCGGCGCTCAAGCACTGCGGCCCGGACACCAGCGGGCAGCGGGTGTGCCAGAAGAAGCTGGATACCGGCGGCACGGCCTGCGGCGTCGTCTCCACGCCCGGCGGCGTCGGCGCTCCCTGCAGCCGGGGCGGGTGCGCAGGCGGGCTCGCCTGCGAGGCCGCGCCCTCTTTGGGCACGTCCTTCTGCACGTCCGCGTGTTCGGAGGACTCGGACTGCGGCGCGGACGCCTTCTGCGAGCCGCTGCAGGCAGGCGGCGCCAGGGTCTGCGTCCCGTACAACTGCGCCTGCGCCGCGCAGGTGGAGCCGTGGACCTCGTTGCTGGCGGACGCGCTGGGCGTTGTGAACCGGGACGTGTGCTTCCTCGGCCACCGCTCCGGTGACCTGAACACCGTCTACACCGACGCGCTGGCCAACGACCCGCAGCGGCTGACCGTGTTCGACAAGCTGTACTACGCACCCCTCGCCATCCCCGCCTTCGAGCGCTCCCTGGCGAGCTCTTTGAAGGACGCCTCGCTGACGTCGCTGGCGGTGAGCGACGTCGTGCACATCGCAGGCGCCCTCTGGGATGCAAAGCCGCCTCCGCCCGCCTCCCCTGCACCTGCCCCTTCCCAGGCCAGCTTCGAGGACGCGCTGTTCGCGCTGTACGGCGTCCCGCCAGCGGGCAACGAAGCGCTCCACGCGGAGCTGACCTCGAAGGCCGCGGCGCTCTCACCGGAGCTGAAGGCTTCTCTGGTCCCGGTGCTCGTGGCCGTGCGCGAGGCCGCGCAGCTGCGCGACGAGGCCCTGTGGTTCATCCGCCACGACGACGCGCTGTTGCGCCGCTACTTCCTCAATCCGCTCTCCTTCTTCAGCAACATGCACCCCTTGCGCGCGCCCAACGCGCATGGCGGCAAGCTGAACCTCGCCACCAACGCCACGGACCGGGACTTCCTCGAGCAGCACTTCGACGGCAGAAAGATGATGCAGGCCGCGGACGTGCTCGCCCGGGCGGTGGCGCACAGCGGACTGCGCACCCTGCCGCCGCAGGGTGAGGTCTCCTTCAACGTGTTGACCCCGCTGGGCCGGGTGGTCATCGCCGGCGAGGGAGACGACCTGCACCTCGCCTCGGACCCCCAGCTGCAAGGAGACCTCGCGCTCTTCGTGGAGCTGGGCGGGGACGACACCTACGAAGTCGCCGCGGGCGCCACCACCTCCATCCATCACCCGGTGGCGCTGCACATCGACCTGGGCGGCGGTGACGGCTACGGCTACGTGGTGGTGCCCGCGCCAGGCGACACCTTCAACGGCACCACCCACCGCCGCCCGCCCGCGGATGAGCACGGCAGAAACGCCGCGGTGCCGCGCAAGTCCCTCTCCGAACACTCGCGCCAGGGTGCAGGCCGGCTCGGGGTGGGCATGCTCCTGGACTTCGGCCCCGGCGAGGACACCTACAAGAGCCTGCGCATGTCCCAGGGCTTCGGGATGCTCGGCGTGGGCGTGCTCTTCGACGAAGGGGGCCATGACCTCTACCAGTCCGAGGCGCTCTCCCAGGGTGCCGGCCACTTCGGCGTGGGCGTGCTGATGGATGGGTCCGGCAACGACACGTACACCAGCTACGGCACCAGCCAGGGCGCGGTGCACCTGCACGCGGTGGGGCTGCTCGTGGACTACGACGGGCAGGACACGTACTGGACCTCCATGGGCAACGCCTACGTGGGGCAGCCGTCGTGGATCACCGGCCACGACTACCTCT
>CAZCWA010000038.1:0-16094 GCA_964502265.1 uncultured Myxococcaceae bacterium
GGTGGTGGCGGTGGGGACGACGGTGGTGCGCACGCTGGAGGGCGCGACCGATCCGCAGACCGGCACCTTGCGCGAAGGCTACGGCGACACGCAGCTCTTCATCCGGACGGGCTTCCGCTTCCGGCAGGTGGACGCGCTGGTGACGAACTTCCACCTCCCGCGCTCGACCCTGTTCATGCTGGTTTCGGCCTTCGCCGGGTACGCGAACGTGATGGCGGCGTACCGGGCGGCGATCGCCCAGGGCTACCGGTTCTTCAGCTACGGAGACGCGATGTTCGTTTCGGAGGGTTTCTCAGGTGAAGGGTGACGCGCGCGTGGCGCCGGGGCTGGTGCGCTTCGAGCTGCTCCACGTGGACAAGGACACCGGTGCGCGGCGCGGCCGGCTGCACACGCCGCACGGGACGGTGGAGACGCCGGTGTTCATGCCGGTGGGGACCGCGGGCTCGGTGAAGAGCCTCACGCCGGCGGACCTCGTGGGCGAGGAGCTCGACGCGAAGATCATCCTCGGCAACACCTACCACCTGATGCTGCGCCCCGGCGAAGCGCTGGTGGGCGAGCTGGGCGGGCTGCACCAGTTCATCTCCTGGGACCGGGCGATGCTCACCGACTCGGGCGGCTTCCAGGTCTTCAGCCTCGCGGAGAAGCGGAAGATCACCGAGGAGGGCGCGCGCTTCCAGTCGCACCTCGACGGCGCGTACCACATGCTCACGCCGGAGCGGTCGATCGCGATCCAGGAGACGCTGGGCGCGGACATCATCATGGCCTTCGACGAGTGCCCGCCGGCGCAGAGCGAGCGGCGCTACTTCGAGGACTCGCTCTCGCGCACCACCCGCTGGCTGCACCGCTGCGTGAACGCCTGGTCGAAGGAGCGCTCGAGCCTCTTCGGCATCGTCCAGGGCGGGCTGCACGAGGACCTGCGCAAGCGCCACGCGGAGGAGATCTGCGCGGTGGACCTGCCGGGCTATGCGCTCGGCGGCTACTCGGTGGGCGAGGCCCCCGAAGCGATGCACGCGGGCGTGGCCTACAGCGCGCCGCTCTTGCCGAAGGACAAGCCCCGCTACCTGATGGGGGTGGGCACGCCCCTGGATCTGGTGACCTGCGTGGCGTCCGGCGTGGACATGTTCGACTGCGTGCTGCCCACCCGCACCGCGCGCAACGGACTGCTCTGGACCAGCGAGGGGAAGGTCGTGATCAAGAACGCGGTCTACGCGAAGGACAAGGGGCCGCTCGATCCGGCCTGCGGCTGCTACACCTGCCGCACCTTCTCGCGCGCGTACCTGCGGCACCTCTTCGTCTCCGGCGAGCTCACCGCGATGCGGCTGAACACGCTGCACAACCTGCACTACTTCCTCGGGCTGATGGCCGAGGCGCGCCGCGCGATCGAGGAGGACCGCTACCGGCCCTTCCTCGAGGCGATCAGCGAGCGCCACCGGCCCACGCCGAAGAAGTGACGACGCCTAGCGCCGCGGCTGGCAGGACCTCAGGCTGCTGCCGGCCACCGCGAGACAGGCGTAGCCGCTGCGGCAGTCGTCGTTCTCCTCGCAGGTGACGGAGCACAGCATCCGCGTGGCGGTCTGCGAGCAGACGGTGCCGGAGCCGCAGGCGCGGTCGGTGCCTTCGTCGGTGCAGCCCTTCGAGCAGTAGCCGGCGGGCAGATCCGTGTAGCAGGTCTGGCCGGTCTGGCAGTCGGTGGTCTCGGTGCACGCGTCGCCGGTGGTGTCACCGGAGCACGCGGCGGCGAAGAGGACGGCGCAGAGGGCGAAGGCGAGACGGAGGGGGCGGTTCATGGTCGCGGCTTATACCCGCTGCCGCGCTTGAAGGGGGTTCTCTCTACTGATAAGAGGCGCGCCTCTCTGGCCGGCCCCCTCGGGAGAAGTGCAGCGATTTCCGGTGGGTTGCCGGCGTCTCAAACGCCCGAGGCACCACCCGTGGACAGCACTCTTCCCCTGCTTCTCGCGCAGACCGCCAGCCCCGGCGGCGGCGGCCTGATGACGATCGGTTACGTCGTCGTCCTGCTGGCCATCATGTACTTCCTGCTCATCCGGCCCCAGCAGAAGCAGGCCAAAGAGCACCGTGAGCTCGTCGGCGCGCTCAAGAAGGGCGACGAGGTGGTGACCCAGTCCGGGATCATCGGCCGCATCCACACGGTGGCGGACCGCGAGGTCCTGCTCGAGGTCGCCTCCGGCGTGAAGCTCCGCATCCTCAAGTCCGCGGTGCAGGGGAAGGTCGCCCAGCCTGCGACGGTGGCCGAGGCCTCGGCCGCGGAAGAGAAGAAGGAGGGGAAGTAGATGGAGCGCGGAATCCTCTGGAAGTCGATCCTCATCGGGGCGATCACGCTCGCGTGCCTCTGGCTCCTCATTCCGTCGTACTACTCGCTGGTGGTGCTGCCGCCGGAGCAGCGCAACAACCTCGAGGCGATCGATGAGGCGATGCCCGCCTTCGCGCCGCCCGCGCGCTACCGCCTGAACCTGGGGCTGGACCTGCAGGGCGGCATCCACCTGGTGATGCGGGTGGACACGCGCACCGCGCTGCAGAAGCGGGTGGAGCGCCGCGCCGGGCAGATGGAGAACCGGCTGCGGGAGGTGAAGCTGGACGCCAGCGTCACCCCGAGGCCGCAGGAGCTGCAGCTCGTGGTCCAGCCGAAGGATCCGAGCACCGCGGACGCGATCATCCGGGAGGTGAACAACTTCTACGGCGGCGACATGAACGTCGCGAGCCGGTCGCCGGAGGAGATCACCTTCGCGCTGGTGGACACGCGGGTGCTCGAGTTCCAGGAGGAGGCGCTCGATCAGGCGATGGTGATCATCCGCCGCCGCATCGACCGCTGGGGCGTGGCGGAGGCCGAGATCCGCAAGCGCGGGTCGGATGCGATCGTCATCTCGCTGCCGGGCGCGGAGGATCCGGAGCAGGCGCAGCAGCTCATCGGCCGGACCGCGCAGCTCGAGTTCAAGCTGGTGGCCACGGACCACGGCACGTTCTTCAGCCAGCTCGTGCGGCAGCAGCCGCCGCCGGCAGGGATCTCGCTCTCCGGTGATCAGCTCGAGTCGCAGAACCGGGAGGCGCTGCTGGCCTATGTGCAGGGGCACGCGCCGGAGGGCAAGGCGGTGCACCTCGAGTGCGTGCCGGATCCGGTGCAGGCGGGCGAGTGCCGGGCGTATCGCACCTGGCTTCTGGAGAACCGCGCGCTGGTGACGGGCGAGAGCCTCACCGGCGCGGAGTACTTCCCGGGCGAGTTCAACGAGCCGGAGGTCAACATCACCTTCGATCAGGCGGGCGCGGCGGACTTCGAGCGGCTGACCGGTGAGAACCGCGGCCGGCTGATGGCCATCGTGCTCGACGACACCGTGCAGTCGGCGCCGCAGATCCGGGAGCGGATCCCGGGCGGACGGGCGCGGATCACCATCGGCCGGATCGGGCCGGACGGCATCCAGGAGGCGCAGAACCTGGCGCTGGTGCTCAAGGCGGGTGCGCTGCCGGCGCCGGTCACCATCGGCGAGGTGCGGCAGGTGGGCGCCACGCTGGGGCCCGAGCTGATCCGGAAGGGCAGCCTGGCGGCCGTGATGGGCATCGCCCTGGTGGTGCTCTTCATGATCATCTACTACCGGGCCGCGGGCCTCATCACCGACGTGGCGCTGCTGCTCAACGGCCTGATCGTGCTGGCCGCGCTGGCGCTCTTCAACGCCACCCTGACCCTGCCGGGCATCGCCGGGTTCGTGCTCACGCTGGGCATGGCGGTGGACGCCAACGTGCTGATCAACGAACGCATCAAGGAGGAACTGGCGTCGGGGAAGACGCTGCGGACCTCGGTGGACCGCGGCTACGATCTGGCGTTCTGGACGATCTTCGACTCGAACCTGACGTCGATCCTCGCCGGCATCGTGCTCTTCATCACCGGCTCCGGCCCCGTCCGCGGCTTCGCCACCACGTTGATCATCGGCCTGCTCGCGTCGATGTTCACGGCGATCGTGGTGACGCGGGTGATCACGAACTATCTCGTCCACGTCCGTGGCGTGAAGCGTCTGTCCGTCTAGGCGACGAGGAATCGAAAGCTCATGAGCATCCTGAATCGAAAGACGGAATACGACTTCATGGGGAAGCGGCGGTTCGCCGTCCTCGCTTCCTCCATCGCGAACGTCGTGGTCATCGTCCTGCTGGCCATCTTCGGTCTGAACCTCGGCGTGGACTTCGCCGGCGGCACCGTGGTGGAGGTTCGCTTCGACCACGACGTGTCGCCCACCGAGGTGCGGCAGCGCGCGGAGCGGGCCGGGCTCGGTGACGTGCAGGTGCAGCAGATCGGCTCGGCGGACGAGAACAGCTACGTGCTCCGCATGGGCGGGGTGACGCAGCTCACGCCGGAGAAGGAGGCCGGGGTCCGGCAGGCGCTGGAGGGATTCGGCCAGGTGACGCTGTACGACGCGGACCTGAACAACGGTCTGGTGAACGTCCGCTTCGCCGAGCAGCAGGACGCGGCGGCGATGGAGCAGGCGGTGGAGGCGACCGGCGTGGGCGTGAGCGAGATCCGCTCCATCGGCGCGGCGACCGCGGGCGGCTGGGACTACCAGCTCGTGGCGAGCGGCGTGTCGGAGCAGATCTTCACCGCGCTGGCGGCGGGCCTGGAGAAGCCGGACTTCACCCGGCAGCGGGTGGACTACGTGGGTCCGCAGGTGGGCAGGCAGCTCCGCAACCAGGGCATCCTCGCGGTGATCTACGCGATGATCGCGATCCTCGTGTACGTGGCCTTCCGGTTCGACTTCAAGTTCGGCCCGGGCGCGCTGCTGGCGCTGGTGCACGACCTGATCATGACGCTGGGCTTCTTCGTGATCACCCGGGCGGAGTTCAATCTCACCGCCATCGCGGCGCTGCTCACGGTCGTCGGGTACTCGGTGAACGACACCATCGTCATCTACGACCGGGTGCGCGAGGAGTCGGCGCGGCTGAAGGGCAAGCCGATGGTCGAGATCATCAACACCGCGATCAATGCGGTGCTGACGCGGTCGATCATCACCTCCGGCACCACCGCGCTGTCGCTGATGGGCCTGGTGATCTTCACCGGCGGTGAGCTGCGGACGTTCGCGCTGGCGATGCTGGTGGGCGTGGTGGTCGGCGTGTACTCGACGATCTTCATCGCCTCGCCGCTCACCATCTGGCTCGACGAGCGCGCGGCGGCGAAGAACCCGCAGCAGGGCGGCACGGCGACCCCTGCCTCCGCTCGAACCTAGAGACGAAGCGTCCAGTTGGACGACGAGACGCTCCGGGGGCCACGTGCCCGCGGGGCGTCTCTTCGTTCGGGGCACGGGGTGGGCTAGAAGCGGCCGCCCACGGTCAGGCCCGCGTCGAAGAAGCCGCCCTGGGGATTGCCGGCCGCGGCGCCTGAGGCGAAGGACTCGTCCACCAGCCAGCGGTAGGTGCCGCGCAGGCCGGCGGTGACCTGACCGGTGTTGAACTCGATGCCGGCGGCCAGCGGGACCTCCTGCATCAGCTCGCCCTCGTAGAGTTGCTCGGCGTGCTCGCTGACGCGCACCAGGGACGCCCCGATGCCCGCGCCCACGAAGGGCTTCACCCGCTGGATGAACGGCGGCGCCACCTTCACCAGCCCGCTCACGCCGTGGCGGGTGATGGCCGGCGTCTGGGACACCCGCTCGTCGTCCACCAGGTTCCGCGAGCCGTCGTAGGCGATCTCGTAGCCGAGCACGTTCCAGGGCTGGACGTTGAAGACCAACCCCCACGAGGGCCCGGCGCTGGTGTGGTTGGAGAGCTCCCCGGTGTAGTCGCCGATGCCGCCCTTCAGCATCAGGTTCACGTCGCCCAGCTTGTTCGCCGGCCGCCGCTGCTGGGCCTGCGCCGTGGACGAGAGCCCCAGCCCGAGGGCGAGGGCGAGCAGTGCCGCCGAGAGTGAGGGTCGCTTCATGTGCCCAAAGATGGACACCCGGGCGTCCACCGTTGAGGTGCTTCACAGGTGCCCGGCCATGGGGCGGCCGGGCGGGGGAGCGACACCGGGTGCTTCAGCGCCGGATGACGGCGGTCCAGGTGGCGCGCAGTGCGACGCGGCCGTGCTGGTTCTTCGTCTCGGTCTCCATCACCACGAAGTCCATCCCGGCCTTTTCGAAGATCTTCGTCAGCTTGCCGGTGGTGGTGAGCACGTCCCCTGCGCGGATGACCTCGAGGAACTCGAACTCCTGCTCGCCGTGGACGAGCTTCACCAGGTCGATGCCGAGCTTCGGGTCCGTCACCGCCTCGGTGAACGGGCGCATGGCGAAGGCGGCGGGGAAGGTGGGGAAGGCCACCACCGCGCCGTGGGGACCGGCCTTCGCGGCCTCTTCGTTCCACAGAAGCGGGTTGAGGCCCGCGGGCACCTCGCCCCCGAAGGCGGAGGAGGGGACGCCGCCCGCGACCGCGATGGCGAACTCGCGCATCTTCTCCAGGCCCGCCTCGTAGCGGTACGGGCCCCACTCGCGGCCCACGTTCGACGGATCGACCGGCATTACGACTCCCTCCCCATCTCCGCCTCGAAGGAGGCGCCCTTGAGCACGTCCTCGCCGCGCTGGTTCTTCGCCGAGAGCTCGCCGGCGAGCCTGCCGCCCTCCACGCGGGTGACCTTGCCGCTGAAGGACACGGTGTCTCCCGGCGCCACCGGCCGGGAAAAGCGGACGCGGAACTTCTTCAGTGCGCCCGGGTCCCCGAGGAAGTTCACCGTCGCCTCCACCGCCCACGCCATGGTGCACATGCCGTGGAGGATGACGCCGCCCAGGCCCGCCATCTTGCCCACCTCGGGGTCGAGGTGGATGGGGTTGAAGTCGCCGGAGGCGGCCGCGTAGTAGATGGGCCCGTAGCGCTCGCAGGTGCGCTCGTGGGCGAAGGTGTCACCTTCCCTGAACGTCTTCGTCATCCCTTTGTCTCTCCCGGATAGGTCCCCGCCGGGCGGTCCAGCGGGTCGTCCGCCTCGGAGCGCTCTTCGCGCCTCCGGCGGTAGTAGTCGCGCACGTACGCGACGAGCTTGTCGAGGTAGGTCGACAGCGGGGGGCAGCTGATCCCGGTGCCGTCGAGCAGCTCCAGCGTGTTGTGGCAGTTGTAGATGGCCAGGTGGTTCACGTAGCTGATCGCCGCGCGCTGGGGCCTCGCCACCCGCTCCAGCAGGGGCAGCCGGAGCATCACGTCCGCCGCCTTCGCCGAGAGGTTGAAGCGCGGCAGCCGCTTGTTCGCCTTCTCCGCGATGAGCTCGTAGACCCGCCGCGCGCTCATGGGGTTGGGGTCCACCAGGTGCAGCGTCCTGCCCACCGCGCGCGCGTCCCGCGAGAGCGCCCAGACCGCCTCGACCACGTAGTCCACCGGCACCACGTTGAGCGGCGCCACGCCGTTGCCGGGCAAGGGCAGCGGGACGGCGAGCGGCGAGGTCACCAGCAGGATGCCGAGGTAGTAGGGCCCTTCGAACCGGTCGATCTCGCCTGTGCGCGAATCCCCAACCACGCTGGAGGGCCGGTAGATGGTGACCGGCAAGGTCTGCGCCGCCTTGCGCACCAGCTTCTCCGCCTGGAACTTCGTCTCCTCGTAGGCGTTGCGGAAGTTCTGGCCCAGGTCCAGCTCGTCCTCGGCGATGACGCCCACGCGATCCCCGGAGACGTAGCAGGTGGAGAAGTGGTTCAGCCGGCGCAGGTCCTTGCAGTCGCGCGCCAACTCCAGAACGTTGCGCGTGCCCTCCACGTTGACCCGCCAGGTCGTCTCCCGGGGGATGCCCAGGTAGTAGATGGCCGCGAGGTGGAAGATGTCCGTCACCTCTTCGCACAGGCGGTTGTACTCCTCGCCGGACAGGCCGAGGTGCATGTCCACGATGTCGCCGGTGAGGATCTCGATCTTCGCGCCGCCGCGCAGGCGCTGGGCGTAGGTCTTCGCGTCCTCGAGGAACTTCGGCTGCACGAGGAGGAAGATCCGCGCGTCCGGATCCTCCCGCGCGATGTGCTCCACGAGCCGCTTGCCGATGAACCCCGGATAGCCGGTGACGAAGTACCCGCTCACGGCGGCGGAGCATACGCGTTAACCGCCCAGTTCCTCCCAGATTCGCATCACCTGCGCGCGCGTCTCTTCGAGCGTCCCCGCGTTGTCCACCACCCAGGTGGCGTGCCGCAGCTTCTCCTCGAGCGGGAGCTGTGAGGCGAGCCGCGCCTGTGCTGCCTCGGCCGAGAGCCCGTTGCGCGCCATCAGGCGGGAGCGCTGAAGCGAAGGCGGGAGCGAGACCACCACGAGCCCGTCGAACAGGTCCTGCATCCCGTTCTCCACGATCAGCGGCGCGTCGTAGAAGACGACCCTTTCGCCCCTCGCGTGGGCCTCGTGCGCGCGCCTGTGGGCGAGCGCCTGGATGCGCGGGTGGAGCAGGGCGTTGAGGGCGCGCCTGTCTTCGGGGTGGGCGAAGACGCGCCGTCCGAGCCGCTCGCGATCGAGGGAGCCGTCCTCGCGGAGGATCTCCTCGCCGAAGCGTTCGGCCACCGCGCGCAGCCCTTCGGAGCCGGGGAGGACCACCTCGCGGGCGAGCAGGTCCGCGTCGATCACCTCGGCGCCGAGCCCGCGGAGCATGGCGCTCACCGTGCTCTTGCCGGAGGCGATGCCGCCGGTGAGGCCGACCACCCGGAGACCATCCGGCCACGGGCGTGCGGGCCTGGGGTCGTGCTCCCGATCCATCGCGCAGGGCATCATGGCACGTGCTTGCCGGCATGGCACCGCGCGGATAGAGAGGAGGGCGATGCGCGTACTCTTCGTCGTCTTCGCCGCCGTGCTCGTCTTCGCGCCGGCCGCGGCCTCCGCCCAGGATTTCGTGGGCGCGGAGAGCTGCAAGGCCTGCCACCCGGAGGCGTACGCCGCGTGGCGGTCCTCGAAGCACGCGCGGGCGCTGGAGTCGCTCTCGCCGCAGCAGGTGAAGGACGCGCGGTGCACCACCTGCCACGCCCCGGATCTGCGCGAGCGGGAGGTGGCGGGCGTCACCTGCGAGACGTGCCACGGGGGCGGCGAGCACTACTCGCCGGACTACGTGATGCGTGACCCGGAGCTGTCCCGGCTGGTGGGGCTGCAGGACCCGTCCGAGCGCATGTGCCGAAGCTGCCACGACGCATCGTCGCCGTCCCTGCAGCCGTTCGAGTTCGGCCGGGCGCTGGGGCTCATCGATCATTGGAGCGCAGAACGGGCCCGCCGCGGCAAGGCGCCGGCGAAGGGTGGGGCCCCGCAGAAGCCGCGGGCAGAAGCGGGCGGGACGAAGTGATCAAGCTCCTCGACGCACGCTTCGTCATCACCGCGGTGGAGGAGAAGGGCTATCCGGAGGGAGACCTCCCGGAGGTGGCCTTCGTGGGGCGCTCCAACGTGGGCAAGTCCTCCATGATCAACACGCTCTCGGGCCGCAAGAAGCTCGTGCGCGTGTCGAACACGCCGGGCCGTACCCGGACGCTCAACTTCTTCGACGTGGACGTGGAGCACGAAGGCAGGCGGCGCACGGTGCGCCTGGCGGACCTGCCCGGCTACGGCTTCGCCAAGGTGAGCAAGACCGAGCGCGGCTCGTGGCAGAAGATGATCGAGAACTATCTCGAGAGGCGAAGGCAGCTCCAGGTGGTGGTGAGCATCATCGACGCCGAGGTGGGACCCACGCCCGAGGATCAGGAGACGCTGGCCTGGCTCTCCGAGCGGTCGCCGAAGGTGCTCGTGGCCGCCACCAAGATCGACCGGTTGAACAAGGCGCGCAGGAAGCCACGGCTGGTGCAGTTGTCACAGGAGCTGGAGCTGCCGCTGGAGTTCATCGCGCCGTTCTCCTCGGTGGAGAAGATCGGGCTCGAGGAGCTGTGGGAGACGCTGTTGGACGTGCTGCCGGAGCGGGTGGCGGAGAAGGCTCAGCGCGGCAGGAGGTCGTAGCCGAGCCAGCACACGCCGCTGTCGAAGGTCCGGTGGGAGCGGAGCGCGAGCTTCCGCGGCGAGAAGGGGCGGTCGAAGAGCCGGATCCCTCCGCCGAGCGCGAGCACCGGGTTCACCTTGACGAGCAGCTCGTCGATCTCGTCGGCGAGGACCCCGGCGAGCTGGGCGCCGCCACAGAGCCAGATACCGAGCCCCTCCTCCGCCTTCAGCGCTCGCACCACGGCCACCGGATCCTCCGCCGTGATGCGCAGGCCGTCCTCGTCCCGCGCGGGGAGCGAGCGCGAGAACACCACCGTGCGCAAAGGCCGGTATGGGTGCGAGATGCCGTGCTCGAGCGCGGGGTCGAGGGTCTTGCGGCCCATCACCACCGTGTCGAATCGCGCCTGCCGCGTGGGGATGCCGAGCGCCTCGCGCACGTGCGCGGGGATCGTCTCGGGCAGCTCCTCGGTCTGGGCCCGGATGTGGTCGCCCTCGAGGGGGAAGAAGTCGAACTCGCCGTTCGGCCCGGAGATGAAGCCGTCGACGGTGGTGGCCACGAAGTAGGTGAGCTTGCGCGGGGTCATCCGGCGCATCCTGCCGGGTGAGCGGGCAGGTGACGAGGGCAAGGCGGCCCCCTCCGGCGCGCGGGAGCTCTGGACAAGGCGGCGGCGGATGGCTACGGACCGTCCACCGCGTCGTTCGACGCGAAGTGGACCTGCGGCGACATCGTTGAGCGCCGGAACGAAGCGAGGGCGTGGTGGCAGAGGGGAAGGGCGGTAGGCGTGAGGCGCTGGCGCAGGTGCGGCGGAGGCTCGCGGGCCTCGCGCCGAAGCAGAAGCTCGATGCGCTGATCGACTCGGAGCACGCGCAGGCGCTGGTGCGCAGCGTTCCTCCGGCGGAGCTCTACTACGCCATCTCGGAGGTGGGCCTGCAGGACGCCACCGAGATCGTCGGCCTCGCCTCGCCGGCGCAGTTCCGGGCGTTCGTGGACCTCGGCGGGTGGAAGCGCGACCGGCTGGACCCGCATGAGGTGCTGCTTTGGCTGCGGGCCGCGCACGTGAGCAGCGAGCAGGAGGACTTCCTCAAGAAGCTGGAGGCCATCGACCTCGAGGTGCTCGAGCACCTGCTGCGCGCGTTCGTCACCGTCCACGACCTCGAGGAGAACCCGGACGTCAACCCCGCGGGCGTGACCATGGAGTCGCCGGAGGGGCGCTACCTGCTGGAGCTGCACGTGGAGGGCGTGGAGCTCGCGGCGCTGCGCCTGCTGCTCGGGGAGCTCTTCGCGCGGGACCCGTTCGAGACCGTCCGGCTGCTCGAGGCCACGCGGTGGGAGCTGCCCTCGGAGCTCGAGGAGATCGCGTACCGCTTCCGCAGCGGGCGGCTGGCGGACCTCGGCTTCCCGCTGGCCGAGGACGCGGCGGCGATCTTCGCCTGGACGGACCCGGAGAAGGTGGCGCGGCCGGCGAGCGCGAAGGCCCCACGCCCGGCGCAGGCGGCGCAGGACGCAACGTCGCTGGTGAAGGGCGCAGGCGGCCGGCTGGACTACGTGGACGCGGCGCTGGCCTCGCTCGACGAGACGGAGCGCGAGAACTTCGAGGCGGAGCTGGTGGAGCTGGCCAACGCCGCGCTGGTGGCGGAGGTCGGCGACCCGGGAGACCTCGACGCGGTGAGGCGGACGGGCGAGCTGGTGCGGGACTACCTCAACCTCGGCCTCGAGCACCTGTGCGAGGGCGACCCGTCGCTGGCGGTGGAGTGCGTGCGCGAGCACCCGGCGCGCAAGCTCTTCCAGCTCGGGTTCTCGCTGACGCTGCAGCTCAAGTTCGCGGCGGACCGGCTGTGGCGCGAGCCCTTGTCGCACGTGGGCCAGACCTGGCTGGTGCTCCGCGCGCTCGCGGACGTGCTGTCGGCGCTGAGGCGGCGGCGGCCACAGCGGGCGCTGCCGGTGGAGGGGGCGGAGCCGGTGACCTTCCGCAGCCGCCGCGAGCTCGACGAGGCGATGAAGCGGGTGGAGCGCGCGCGGGTGCAGGTGCGGGTGTTCCGCGCGGTGCTCGGGGGGAGCGAGGCGTCGGCGCGGGAGCGGCTCTTGCGGTTCGCCCAGCCGCTGGAGGTCCTCGGCACCGAGCGGTTGCTGGCGGCGGCGGTGGCGCAGGCGGTGCTGGACGGCGAGGCGAAGGCGCTGCCGGTGCCGGACGCGCGGGTGGGCGAGCTGTTCGGGAAGTTGGTGAAGGACCGGGCGGAGGCGAGCGAGCGCGTCCAGGCCGCCTTCGCCGCGGTGCTCGGAGACGACGACGCGGCGGTTGTCGAGGCCACGGTGCTCGCGGACGCCATCCTCGCGCGGCTGGTGGCCGAGTGGGGCGCGCAGTGGGCCACGGAGGGAAAAGTCGGTCCCCAGGTGGCCGAGATCGTTCCACTCGCGGGCGACGGCGGGCTGTAGCCTTTTCAGTGACGGTCCGGCAGCGTTGCTCGCCGGCGCTGTAACCCATCGAGATTGCTGGCGAAGTGGCCCCCGGGGCGTGGCATGGGGGCTGCTAACTCCGCCGCCCATGGGTGTCCAGAGACAGGCGGCCACGGGGCGGGATGGGATCGCCTTCGCGGCGCTCACCACGTTCGCGGTGGTGATGTACACGATCCCCTCGATGTGGATCGAGGCGCTGGAGCCGTTGCGGCTGGCGCTGATGTCGTCGGTGATCGCGGCGGTCCTCATGCTCCTGCGGCGCCTCTTCAAGCGCGAGGCCTTCTTCATCGACGGGCTTCGCGGCATGGCGCTGGTGGGCTTCGGAGGGCTGGCCTACCTCTCCGCGCAGTGGACCATCCACCCCGAGGACACCGCCTTCATCTCGGTGGAGATCCTCAAGCTGGTGGCGGTCTACCTGACCATGGTGAACGTCATCAGCACGTGGCGGCGGCTGATGATCTTCGCGGGCGCGATGATCGTCTCGTCGATCGTCACGAGCTGGAAGGTGATCGAGAGCTACAACGCGGGGCTGTACCTCGTGGAGGGTTACCGCGCCGGCTGGCTCGGGGTGTACGCGGACCCGAACCACATGGCGATGAACCTCGGGCTGATCATCCCGCTCGCGGTGGCCTTCCTCGTGCGCAAGCAGACGCCCTGGCTGATGCGGATCCTGTGCGTGGTGGCGGGCATCCTCGCGGTGACGGCGATCGTCTACAGCCACTCGCGCGGCGGCTTCATGGGCCTGGTGGTGGCGATGGCGGTGTGGGTCTTCCTCGAGAGGACGCGAAGGATGCAGACGCTGGTGGCCGCGTTCGCGCTCTTCGTGGGCCTGGTGCTCTTCGCGCCGTCCTCGTTCTGGCAGCGCAACGAGACGATCAGCGACTTCCATACCGACGCCTCGGCGATGGGCCGCGTCTACGCGTGGGAGGTGGCGTCGAAGATGAGCGCGGACAACCCGCTGCTCGGCGTGGGCGCGGGCGGCTTCCGGCACGCGTGGCCGCTGTACGCGCCGCCCGAGGCACGCACCGCGTTCGTCGCGCACAACGTGTACCTGGACGTGGTGGGCGAGCTCGGGTTCATCGGGCTGCTGCTCTTCCTCGTCTTCACCGGCGGCGCGGCGGGCGGCGCGTTCGCGGCGACACGCAGTCCGCAGTGGGGCTGGCTGGCCAACGGGGTGGCGGCGGCGGTGTGCGGCTACGTCGTGTGCAACCTGTTCTCCGGCTACACGGTCTCGGCGCACTTCTACGTGCTGTTCGCGATGGCGGCCTGCGCGGACCGGATCCTTCGGGCGGAGGCGGCTGCGGCGCAGGCGACCGCGGGCGCGCCGGTGCCGGCCATTCCGCCGCCGCAGACACCATGGGAGGGAGTGAGGGCATGAGGAGGGAGGAGGAGGTGCTCGCAGACCGGCCGATCCGGCTGGTCGAGTTCGTCCGGTCGTTTCACGTGGGGGGCACGGAGGGGCAGGTCCTGGAGCTTCTGCGGGGGCTGCCGCGGCGCTACGACATCCGGGTGGCGGTGACGCACAACGCGGGGCATCTGCTCGAGGAGGTGTGGCGGCTGGGGCATCTGCCGGCCGAGTTCTCCTTCCACGGGTCGGTGAAGAAGCCGAACACCTTCGTCCAGGTGATGCGGCTGGCGCGCTGGCTGCGCGAACACCGCGTCGAGGTGGTGCACGCGCACGACTTCTACACCGCGCTGCTGGCCGGGCCGGCGACGAAGCTCGCGGGCGTGGGGCTGACGGTGGGCCGGCTGGACCTGGCGCACTTCCACACCCCGCTGCAGCGCCGCGCGCTGGTGGCGTGCTCGAAGATGGCGGACACGGTGATCGCCAACGCGGAGGCGATCCGGAAGATGCTCGTGGAGGAGGAGGGCATCCCCCCCGAGCGGGTGACGATCATCCGCAACGGCATCGACCTGCCGAGGTTCGAGCGGCGGATGGAGGAAGGGCTTTCGTCGCCGCTGCCGGACACGCGGGGTGCCCCGGTGGTGGTGCACGTGGCCAACCTCGCGCACCCGGTGAAGCGGCAGGAGGACCTGCTGCAGGCGCTGGCGATCCTCAAGGCGCGCGGCCGGACGCTGCACGCGTTCTTCGTGGGGAACGGACCGCGGAGGGAGCTCATCCAGCGGATGGCGGGGGAGCTGGGGGTGGCGGATCGCGCGCACTTCCTCGCGCACCGGCTGGACGTGCCGGCGATCCTCGCGCGGGCGGACATCGGCGTGCTGTGTTCGAGCGCGGAGGGGCTGTCGAACTCGGTGATCGAGGGGATGGCGGCGCGGCTGCCGATGGTGGTGACCGCGGTGGGCGGCAATCCGGAGGTGGTGGAGGACGGGGTGCGCGGCCTGGTGGTGCCGAAGCACGAGCCGGCGGCGCTGGCGGCGGCGTTCGAACGGATGCTGGACGACCCCGAGGCGGCGAGGGCGATGGGCGCGCGGGCGCGGGCGTACGTGGAGCGGGAGCTGACCCTGGAGCGGCTGTGTGCGCGGCACGACGCGCTCTACCGGTCGATCGCCGAGGCGAGGGCGCGGAAGCGGATGGGTGAAGGCGTGGCGCGCAGGGCGCCGGCGCCGGCGTGACTTTTCGAAGCAGGGCGGGGGGAGCACCATGCGGCAGGGGCTGAAGGGGAAGGTCGCGATCGTCACCGGCGCATCGAGTGGCGTGGGCTGGCAGTCGGCGGTGCGGCTGGCGGAGCAGGGGGTGAAGCTGCTGGTGGTGGCGCGCCGCGGCGAGGCGCTGGAGATGCTCTGCCGCGAGCTGCGGGCGAAGGGGCACGAGGCGCACGCGTTCGCCTGTGACGTCACGGACGCGCAGCAGGTCGAGGCGGCGGTGAGCGAGTGCCTCAACCGGTACGGGAAGGTCGACATCCTCGTGAACAACGCGGCGGTGCAGGCCTACGGCTACTTCGACCAGCTCCGGTGGGAGGAGATCGAGCGCACCTTCAACGTGAACGCGTTCGGCTCGTTCCGGTTCGCGCGGGCGGTGCTGCCGCACTTCCGGCGCCAGGGCAGCGGGCACATCATCAACGTGGCCTCGATGCTGTCGGTGGGCGCCGCGCCGCTGCTCTCCGCGTACACCGCGTCCAAGCACGCGCAGTTCGGCTGGTCCGAGTCGTTGCGGCTCGAGCTGCACGGGACCGGGATCGACGTGTCGGCGATCCTCGTCCCGTCGGTCGCAACCCCGATGTTCGACCACGCGCCGTCGCACTTCGACACCACGCCCCGGCCGGTCCCGCCCACCTACCACCCGGACGTGGCGGCCAACGCGGTGGTGAAGGTGGCGAAGAAGCCCAACAGCAAGGAGATCCCGGTGCTGCTCCAGGGCTCCCTGATGATCTGGGCGCAGAGGCTCTTCGGCCCGCTGACCGACAGGCTGATGGGCCGGTTCGGCGCGCGGATGCAGATGGGGAACGCGCCCCTGGACCGCAAGCGCGGCAACCTCTTCGAGCCGGTGCCGCAGGGCGTGGGGCCTCTGGGCAGCGTCCCGCCCACCGCGACGTGGAAGCGCTGGACCGGCGGCGCCGCCATCGCGGCCCTCGCCGCCGGCGCCATGGCCGGCGTCAGCTTCGGGGCGGCCAAGGCGGCGCGGGCGATGCGGTAGACACAGGCGGGGCAGGCCGCACGACCTCGCGGTGCGCCGCGCCCACGGCCTCTTCGATCGATCGCAGCCCGTCGCGGCGCACGAGGCCCACCAGCTCGTCGAGCATCCGCTTCACGAGCCCCGGGCCGCCGTAGATGAAGCCGGTGTAGAGCTGGATGGCGGAGGCGCCGGCGCGGATGC
>CAZCWA010000038.1:16194-17668 GCA_964502265.1 uncultured Myxococcaceae bacterium
CCGCCGTAGATGAAGCCGGTGTAGAGCTGGATGGCGGAGGCGCCGGCGCGGATGCGGGCGTAGGCGTCCTCGGCGTTCATGATCCCGCCGACGCCGATGATGGGCAGCCGCCCGGCGGCGCGCAGATACGCCCGCGAGAGCACGTGGTGCGAGAGGGTGCGGACCGGCTCGCCGGAGAGACCGCCGGCCTCGCTCGTCCGCGGGTGATCGATGGGCCTTGTAATGGTGGTGTTGGTCGCGATCAGCCCGTCCACGCGGCAGGCGAGGGCGACGTCCACGATCGCGTCCACCGCCTCGTCCGCGAGGTCCGGCGCGATCTTGAGGAAGAGCGGCTTGCCGGGCGCCACCTCGTCGCGGCGCGCGCGGACGGACTCGAGCAATGAACGCAGCGCCTCCGGCTCCTGGAGCTGGCGCAGGCCCGGCGTGTTGGGCGAGGAGGCGTTGATCACCAGGTAGTCGGACAGGGGCCCCAGCGCGTCCACGCCCTTCAGGTAGTCCGACACCGCGTCCTCGAGCGGCGTGTCCTTGTTCTTGCCCAGGTTCGCGCCCACCGGGCCGGGCCGGAACCGGAGCGCGCCGAGCCGGTTGCGGGCGGCTTCTGCCCCGGCGTTGTTGAAGCCCATCCGGTTGATCAGCGCGCGGTGCTGGGGGATGCGGAAGATGCGAGGGGAGGGGTTGCCCGGCTGTGGTCTCGGCGTGACGGTGCCTACCTCCACGGCGCTGAAGCCCAGGGCGAAGAGGCCGGCCACCGCGGCCGCGTCCTTGTCCAGCCCTGCGGCGAGCATGATCGGGTGCTCGAGCTTCAGGCCGGCCACGTCCACCGAGAGGCTCGCGGTCCCAGGGCCCACGCTGCGCAGCGCCCGCCTTCTCATCGCCTCGCAGCGCCCGGTGAACCGCCCGAGCACGCCGAGCGCCCACATCCCGAGGTGGTGCGCGGTCTCCGCCGGGAGCAGGAAGAGCAGCGCGCGAAGGAGCTTGTACATGGGCCGTCAGCGCTGCTCGCTGGGGATCCGCGCGTTGAGGAACGAGTACTCCCGCGCCCACGCCAGCGTCTGATCCACCTGCTCCGGGGTGAGGATGCCGTTGCGCTCGATGAGCTCGACCTCCTTGCACATGTCGGTGTCGAGCAGGTACGGCCCGTCCGTATTGATGGTGAACTTCACGCCGCGGTCCCAGAAGGTGCGGACGATGTGCGTGATCTCCGCGATCCCATCCACCGCGCGGGTGTGGAGGTTGGAGGTGGGGCACAGCTCGAGCACCACGTCGTGCTCCTTGATCAGCTTCATCGCCGACTCGTCGTAGGCCGCCCGGATGCCGTGGCCGATGCGGTGCGGCTTGAGCTTCTCGATCACCGTGACCAGTCCTTCGGCGCCGGTGCCCTTCGTCTCGCCGGTGTGCACGGTGCAGCGAAGCCCGGCCTTGCGTGCGCGGGCGAAGAGGTCCTCGTACTGCGCGACCGCGTCCGGCTTGAACT
>CAZCWA010000039.1:0-17548 GCA_964502265.1 uncultured Myxococcaceae bacterium
TGAGGAAGGCGCCGTTGAGCCCCATCAGCTGGAACTGGAAGAGGGTGTGGAAGTGCGCGCCGGCCCGGTCCCACCGGGCGGAGGAGAAGAGGAGCGCGCACAGGCCGATCACGTTGGTGATCACCAGCATCAGCGCGGAGAGGCGGTCCGCGACGAGGACGATCCCGAACGGCGGCGGCCAGTCCCCGAGCTGGTACACGGTCGTCCAGCCGTCCCCGGACGCGGAGCGGGTGGAGAGGACCATCAGCGCCACCGACAGCGCGACCAGCCCCACCGCGGAGAGCAGCGAGAGCCGGGCCTTGAGCGCGCGCCGGCCCTCCTTCACCCACAGGAGCCCGGCGCCCGCGAAGAGGGGCAGCAGGATGGGGGCAACGACGAGGTGATCGGTCCAGCTCAAGCGGGAGGCTCCCTTCCGTCCACGTGGTCTGTGCGGGTCAGCCCCCGGGAGGCGAGCAGCACCACGAGGAAGAGCGCGGTCATCGCGAAGCCGATCACGATCGCGGTCAGCACCAGCGACTGGGGCAGCGGATCGTCGTACCGCGCCAGGCTGCCGACCTCACCCCGCTCGAGCACGGGCGCGCCCCCGGAGGTGATCCGCCCCGCGGAGAAGATGAAGAGGTTCACGCCGTAGGAGATCAGCGAGAGACCGAGGATCACCTGGAACGTGCGCGGCCGCAGCACCAGCCAGACGCCCGCGGCGACCAGCACGCCGATGTAGAGCGAGAGGGTGAGTTCCATCAGTCATCCTCCGCCGGCGGGGGATCTCCCGCTGCCCGGTGCGTCCGGATCGACTGGTGGCCGAGCGCGACGAGGATCAGCACCGTCGCCCCCACCACCAGCAGGAACACGCCCAGGTCGAAGAAGAGCGCCGACACCAGCGGCACCTGCCCGAAGATCGGGACGTCCGCGTACGAGTGATACGAGGTGAGGAACGGCCGGCTGAAGAACAACGCCCCCACACCGGTCAGCCCCGCGCACAGAAGGCCGCCGGCGATCCAGCGGACGGGGTGGATGCGCAGGCGGTCCTCCACCCAGCGCGTGCCCTTGGCGATGTACTGGAGCACGAACCCCATGGAGAGCGTGATCCCCGCCACGAAGCCGCCGCCCGGGCGGTCGTGCCCGCGCAGGAAGAGGTAGGCCGCCACCATCCCGATCACCGGCAGCATCAGCCGCAGGCTCACCGCCGGCACGCGCATGTCGTTGCGGACGAGGTGCTCGGCGAAGGCCGGACGCGGCGCGCTCAGGCTCTCCGGCGCGGGGCGGAACCGCCGCAACAGCGCGAACACGGTGAGCGAGACCACGCCCAGCACGGTGATCTCGCCGAAGGTGTCGAACCCGCGGAAGTCCACGAGGATGACGTTCACCACGTTGGTGCCGCCGCCCCCGGTGTAGGCGCGCTCGAGGAAGAACTCGGAGATCGTCTTCGGCAAGGGCCGCGTCATCAGCGCGTACGCCAGCACCGCCATCCCGCCGCCCGCACCCAGCGCCAGCAGCAGGTCGCGCAGCCGCCGCCCACGATCCCGCAGCTTCAGCTTCTCGCCGGGCACCGGCTTGCGCTGCGGCAGCCACCGCAGGCCGAGGAAGATCAGCACCGTGGTGGCGATCTCCACCATGAGCTGCGTGAGCGCGAGATCCGGCGCGGAGAACCAGACGAAGGCGAGGGTGGTGACCAGGCCCGCGCCGCTCATCAGCATCAGCGCGGTGACCCGGTGGAACTTGGCGAACCCCGCGGTGCCCACCGCGCAGGCGATGCCCACCACTGCCAGCAGCACGAAGGAGAGGTCGAGCTCGAGCAGCTCGCGGTCGCCGAAGGAGAGGGCGGTGACCAGCGGGACCACGCCCGCCGCCAGCGCCACCAGCAACACGATGAAGAGCTGGGGCTGCAGCCGCCGCGTGCCCAGGCGCTCCTCCAGCGTGCGCGCCAGCCGCCAGGAGAGGGCGACGAAGATCCAGTCGAAGATCTTCCGGCCGTGGATGAAGCGCAGAAGCGGCGCCCCGTCGATCCCGCGCCGCAGCCAGGGGATCAGCGCCACGTAGAGCCCCACCCCGCCCACCAGCGCGATCACGCTCATCAGGAGCGGCAGGTTGAAGCCGTGCCACAGGCCGAGGCTGTACTCGGGCACGTGCCCCAGCACCGCGTGCACCGCCGACTGGAGCATGTCCCCCACGAGGAACTGCGGGAACACGCCCACCGCGATGCAGGCGAGCACCAGCAGCTCCACCGGCAGGCGCATCCAGCGGGGCGGCTCGTGCGGCGTGCGCGGCAGGTCCGTGGGCTTCGGGCCGAAGAAGGTCCGCCGGATGAAGCGGGTGGAGTAGGCGACGCTGAAGATGCTCGCCAGCGTGGCGAGGACCGGCAGGCCCACGTCGAGCACCGTCCCCCGTCCGAGGCTGAGGGACTCGGCGAGGAACATCTCCTTGGAGATGAACCCGTTGAGCAGCGGCACGCCGGCCATGGCCGCGGAGGCGACCACCGCCAATGCGGTCGTCCACGGCATCATCTTCGACAGTCCGGACAAGCGCCGCATGTCGCGGGTGCCCGCCTCGTGATCGATGATCCCCGCCGCCATGAACAAGGACGCCTTGAAGGTGGCGTGGTTCATCACGTGGAAGATCGCCGCCACCATGGCCAGCTCGCTGTTGAGGCCCAGCAGCAGGGTTATCAGCCCGAGGTGGCTGATGGTGGAGTAGGCCAGAAGCCCCTTGAGGTCCTGCTGGAAGATGGCGTTGAAGCCGCCGAACAGCAGCGTGGTCATCCCCGCGCCGCCGACGATCCAGAACCACAGCTCCGTCCCCGCCAGCGCCGGCCACATCCGCGCCATGAGGAAGATGCCGGCCTTCACCATGGTGGCCGAGTGCAGGTAGGCGGAGACGGGCGTGGGCGCCGCCATGGCCTGCGGGAGCCAGAAGTGGAAGGGGAACTGCGCGCTCTTGGTCAGCGCCCCGAGCAGCACCAGCACCACCGCGGTGGCGTAGAGCGGGTGGGCGCGGATGACGTCGCCCGCGGCCAGCACCCGGTCCATGTCGTAGGAGCCGACGATGTGGCCCACCACCAGCAGGCCGGCGAAGAGGCAGAGCCCGCCGATGCCGGTGACGGTGAGGGACATCCTCGCGCCTTCCCGCGCGCCGGAGCTCTGGTACCAGTAGCCGATGAGCAGGAAGGAGAAGACGCTCGTCAACTCCCAGAAGAACGCGAGCATCAGCAGGTCGCCGGCGAGGACGACGCCCAGCATCGCGCCCATGAAGGCGAGCAGGTGCGAGAAGAACCGCGGGACCGGGTCTTCCGCCGAGAGGTAGTAGCGCCCGTAGAGCACCACCAGCACGCCTATTCCGGTGACCAGCACCGAGAAGAACCAGGAGAGCCCGTCCAGCCGCAACACGAAGGCGAGCCCGTGCTCCGGCATCCAGGGCAGCTCGAAGCGGACCGCCTCGCCCCCGGCCACCATGGACTGCATGATGACGGTGAGGACGAGGGCGAGCGCCGCCACCGCACCGGACAGCCAGGAGGCCGCGTTGCGCGCGTGCACCGGGAGCAGCGAGGTGATGACGCTGCCCACGAAGGGGACGATCAGTATCGCGGGCAGGAGAAGAGAAGCCAACGTGCGGTCCAGCGCGAGGGGTGGTCGGGAGCGGCCCCTTCTTAACGCGTTGATCTCTCAGCGCAAATCTGGATTTCAACCCGGTCGCGCGCCGAAGATCGCAGTCCCCACCCGGACGATGGTGGCGCCCTCTTCAATCGCGATTTCGAAGTCCGCGGTGGTGCCGATGGACAGCTCGCGCAGCCCGAGCCGCTCGGCGCAGGCGCGCAGGATGCGGAAGTGGCCGCGCATCCTTTCTGGGTCCTCCTCCAGCGGCGGCAGCGCCATCAGCCCCACCACCTCCAGCCCGGGCAACGCCCGCACCTGATCGAGCAGCCCCTCTGCCGCCTCCGGTGCCACCCCGCTCTTGGTGCCCTCTGCGGCGACGTTCACCTCGAGGAAGCAGCGCAACGGCGGCAGCACAGCGCCCGGCCCGGAAACCCGCCGCTTCGACAGCTCCTGCGCGATGCCCAGCCGGTCGAGCGCGTGGAAGGCGTACGCCACGTCCGCCACGTACTTCGCCTTGTTCGACTGCAGAGGCCCGATCGCGTGCCAGCGCAGCTCCGGAAGCGCTGCCAGGTCCTTCGCCTTGTCCCGCAGCTCCTGTGCGTAGTTCTCGCCGAAGTCGCGCTGGCCCGCCGCGAAGGCCTCCTCTATCAGCGACGCCGGCATGAGCTTGGACACCGCGAGCAGGGAGACCTCCTCCGGCGCTCGACCGGCGCGCGCACACGCGGCGTCCACCCGCTCCCGGACCTGCGCCAGCCGCTCCCTCACCGTGCTCATTCCACATCCCTCCACGGCAGCGGGAGGCCCGCCCGCTCCAGCAGCCCCACCGTCTCTGCCAGCGGCAGGCCGATGACGTTGCTCACGCTGCCCTCCACGCGCTCGACGAACATCCCCGCGCGGCCCTGGATCCCGTAGGCGCCGGCCTTGTCCATCGGCTCGCCGGTGGCGACGTACCAGGACAGCTCGTCCTCCCCCAGCGCGCGGAAGTGCACGGTGGTCTTCACCAGCACCTCGTCGCGAGAAGGCTTATCCAGCGCCACCGCGGTGTACACGGCGTGCGGCCGCCCGGAGAGCCGGCGCAACATCCGCTTGGCCTCCTCCGCGTCGCCCGGCTTTCCCAGCACCTCGCCATCGATCACCACCGACGTATCCGCCGCCAGCACCCGCGCCCCCGCTCCCACACGCTGCGCTGCCCGGGACGCCTTCTCCCGCGCCACCCGCCGCACGTAGGCCCGCGCGTCCTCGCCGGCGTGCACCGCCTCGTCCACGTCCGCGGGCACGACGTCGAAGGGGATGCCGAGCTGTGCGAGCAGCTCTCTGCGGCGGGGGGAGGCGGACGCCAGCACCAGGTGCGCTCTTTGACCCATCTTGGAGCGCATGTTACGGCGGCCGCTCGGATGAAGCCCACCGATCTCCTCACCGCGATGAAGCGGACGATCGAGCAGATCGCCGCCTTCAACGAGATCGCCAAGGCGCTCACCTCCACGCTGGAGCTGCGCACGGTCCTCGAGCTGGTGATGCAGAAGGTCTCGGAGCTGCTGCGGCCCTCCAACTGGTCCCTGCTGCTGGTGGACGAGAAGACCGGGGAGCTCTACTTCGAGATCGCGGTCGGTCCAGGCGCCGAACGGCTCAAGGGCCTGCGCATCCGGCCGGGGGAGGGCATCGCGGGCGCGGTCTTCGTCTCCGGCGAGCCGCGCAGGGTCGATCACGCCCGGGCCGATCCCCGCTTCGCCGAGCGCTTCGACGAGGCCACCGCCTTCCGCACCGAGTCCCTGCTCGCGGTGCCGCTGCGCTCCCGCGGCAGATCGCTGGGGGTGATCGAGCTGGTCAACGGCCCGGACGCGCCGCCGTTCACCGAGGACGACCTTCAGGCGGTCCAGGCGGTGGCGGATTTCGCGGGCATCGCCATCGACAACGCGCGCAACTTCCAGCGGGTGCAGGAGCTCACCCTCACCGACGAGCACACCGGCCTCTACAACGCGCGGCACCTCCGGGCGCAGCTCGAGCAGGAGTCGGCGCGCGCGGTCCGGTTCGGCCACCCGCTGTCGCTGCTCTTCCTCGACCTCGACCGCTTCAAGGAGGTCAACGACACCCATGGCCACGTGGCGGGCAGCGCGCTGCTCCTCGAGGTGGGCGAGCTTCTGCGCGAGTCCATCCGCGGTGTGGACAGCGCCTTCCGCTTCGGCGGGGACGAGTTCGCGGTCCTCCTGATCGAGACGGACGAGGCACAGGCCCTGGAGGTTGCCGAGCGCATCGCCGAGGGCTTCCGGACGCGGCGCTTTCTGACGGCGCGCGGTCTCTCCATCTCGCTCACCGCCAGCGTCGGCCTCGCCTGCGTGCCCACGCACGCGTCCAGCGGGGGCGAGCTGCTGGAGGCGGCGGACCGTGCGATGTACACGGCCAAGGCTTCGGGACGGAACGGGATCCGGGTGGCGCGCCCGCTCCCCTGAAACGGCGAAGGGGCCGACCGGCGCGTGCCGATCAGCCCCTCCATTCAACCGACCCGGCTGGCTTCAGCTCTCGCCGGCAGGACCGAGCGCGTCCTCGATGGCGTCGTCGTACACCACCACGTTGCCCTGCTCGCGCAGCGCCTTGAGGTAGGAGTCGCGCAGCTCCATCTGCTTCGCCTGGCGGGCCTGGGCGGTGAGCCGCTCCTTGTCCTGCTCGAAAGCGGCGTCGGCCGGCTTCTCGCGCGAGGTCACCTGGGCGATCACCCACGCGTCGCCGGACGGGTAGGCGCGGTCGAGCGCGCCCTCGCCGTCGCGCTTGAACACGTCCGCGAGCAGCTCCGGCGCGGCGCCGAGCTTCGGGATGGTGCTGGACGCGGCGTTGAACTCGCCGGTCTCGGTCGCCTCCGGACGGGTGGGCTCGGTGAAGCGGGCCTGGGCCTCCTCCTCGGGCGGCGCCGGGAAGAGCTGGGCGATGGACTGGCCGGCCTTCACCTGCTCCAGCGCGCGCTCCGCCTCCTGCTTCGCCACGTCCTTCGCCTTCTCCCGGTTCCAGAGCTGCTTCGCGATGTCGTCCGAGACCTCGGCCAGCTCCTGCGACTTGGGCGGGCGCTTCTCCTCGAGCTTGATGAGGTGGATGCCGAACTGCGACTGCACGGGCTCCGAGATCTCACCGGGCTTGAGCGCGAAGGCGGCGTCCGAGAACGGCTTCACGTACGCGTCCGCGCCGGCCCAGCCCAGGTCGCCGCCCTTCTCACGCGAGCCCGGATCCTCCGAGAACTGGCTCGCCAGCTCGGCGAAGTCCTTGTTCTCGTCCACGAGCTGCTTGCGGAGGTTGGCCGCCTTCTCCTGCGCCTCGGTCACCTGCGCCTCGGAGGCGCCGGGCGGCAGCGAGATGAGGATGTGCCGCGCGTGGATCTGCTCGGGCTGGTGGTAGAGGAACTTGTTCTGGTCGTAGTGCGCCTGGATCTCGGACTCGCGGTCCTTCTTGAACTGCGCGAGCTCGTCCGCGGAGGGCGCGGGGACCTTGTCCGCGAACATGGCCGGGGTGAAGCGCGCGAAGGTGAGGGCGGCCTTGTTGCCCTCCTTGAGGAACTGCGCCCGGACCTCGTCCTCCGAGACGGTCGCCGACTCGGCCACCGTGTTCAGCATCAGGTCACCCGCCATCTGCCGGCGGAGCTGATCCTCGAAGCGCTGCGGGGTCTGCTGGAAGTACTGGCGCACCGCGGTCCGGTAGGTCTCCGGATCGAACTGGCCGTCCTTCTGGAAGATGGGCGCGTCGTGGATGAGGTCCGCCAGCTCCTCGTCCGCCGGCTGGACGCCGTTCCGCTCGGCCGCCTGCGCCGCCAGCTCCTGGTTGATGAGGTTGTCCAGCACCTGCCGGTGCAGGCCGATCTGCCGCGCGAGCGCGTCCGTGATGCCCTGCTGGCGGTAGAGGTTGAGCTGGTCCCGGTACTGACGGCGGAACTCCGTCATCGGGATCTCCTTGCCGTTCACGGTGGCAGCCGTGTTCGACTGGCCGTCCAGCGAGGGGGCACCGCAGCCCTGGCTGGCTGGCCCGAAGGAGAGCGTGAAGACCACCGCGATGGCGGCGATGAAAAGCAGGGAAACAATCCGGCGCGAATTGAGGTTCGTCATGTGCTTGTAGGGGCGACCTGTTCCCGGCAGTGGGCGGCCGAAAGGAAGCTTGACTGTCTAGGACGTGCGGTATTGAAACTGCAAGCGATTTCCCGGCCTTAGCTGGGGCTCTGGCCGGAGGAACCTTCTAGCGTGTGGTCGCTCATCAAGCGGTACCGGGAGCTCCTCCTCGTGGGCGCGCTGCTGCTCTACCCGTTCGCCACCTTTCTCGCGCGGGGTCAGTCGTCGCGTGAGCCCAACGTGATCGACCGCGCGGTCCTGGCCATCGCCTCGCCGCTGCAACGCGCGTTCGGCTGGACGCTCGACGTGGGGACGGGCGCGTGGGCGCGGTACGTGGACCTTCGCGGCGTGGAGGAGGTCAACCAGAACCTGCGCGCGCAGAACCTCGAGCTCACCGCGCGCCTCAACGAGCTTCAGGAGGCGGAGCTGGAGAACGCGCGGCTGCGCTCCCTGGTCGGCTTCGCCCAGGCGCGCGAGGGCGAGGAGATCGCCGCGCGCATCATCGGCGTGAACCCGGTCTCGACGCTGCTCTCGGTGCGGCTGGATCGCGGGAGGGACCACGGCGTTCAGCGCGGCGCCTCGGTGGTGACGGCGGAGGGCGTGGTCGGCCGGGTGGTGCGGGTGACGGGCGCGTACTCGGACGTGGTGCTGGTGACGGATCCCAACGCGCGCACCGCGGTGAGGGTGCAGCGCTCCCGCGCGCGCGCGGTGGCCGCCGGCATGGGAGGCGACCGGCCGCTCCAGCTCGAGAACCTTCTTCGGACCGAGGACGTGGAGGTGGGCGACACCTTGATCACCTCGGGCACCGACGGGGTCTTTCCGCCGGGCCTGGTCGTGGGGCGGGCGGTGGAGCTTCAGCGGCGTGCGACCGGGATGTTCCAGAGCGCGGAGGTGGTTCCGGCCGTCGACATGACGCGTCTGGAGGAGGTCCTGGTGTTGCCGGCGGTCGAGTGGCGACGTCCCGCTCCTTCTGCGTCCGCGGCGGTGGAAGACGGCGTGGCCGGCGCACGGGACGGTGGGCGATGAGGTTCGCGATCAGCGTGGGGCTGGCGCTGCTGCTGCTCAGCCTCGAGTCGGTGATCGTCCACCAGCTCGGGCTCTCGGTGGCGCGGATCGACGTGACGGTGGTGCTGCTGGGCTTCCTCGCGCTCCGGGCCACGCGGCTCGAGGGCGCCTTCGCTGCGTTCTGCGTGGGCTACCTGCTGGACCTGATGTCCGGCCAGCCCACCGGGCTCTACGTGTTCCTCGCGGTGCTCGTCTTCCTCCTCGGCCGGTTCGCGAGGTCCCTGCTGGACGTCCGCACCGCGCCCTCGTTCGCGCTCTTCTGTGCAGGGCTCGGGGCGGCGCACGCGCTGCTGGCCGTGTTCTTCACCTGGATGACCTCGCGCGGCGACGGCGGGGCCGGCTTCACCGTGAGCGCGTTCTTCGCTCAGGTGCTCCTGGTGGCGCTGGCCGCGATGCTGCTCTGGCCGCTGCTGCGCAAGGTGGAGGGGGCCCGCGAGCGCGGTGACTCGTCCCGGCTCGGGCTCCTGAGGTAGCGGATGACCCAGCTCGGCAACGAGACCCCCGGCCGCGACCTGCGCACCCGCTACCTCTGGCTCGGCGCCCTGATGCTGCTGGGGCTGGCCACGCTCGCGGTGCGCCTGTACCGGCTGCAGATCACCCGCGGCGAGGAGTACGCCCAGCGATCGGTGGAGAACTTCGTCAAGGAGGTCCGGATCCCGGCGGACCGCGGGATGATCCGCGACCGGCGCGAGACGATCATCGTCGACTCGCGTCCCTCGTTCGACGTCTACGTGACCCCCGCGTTCTGCGTGAGCTGCACTTCCGAGGTGCTGCCGCGGCTCGGAGAGTGGCTCGGGTGGGACGAGACCGAGCGCCAGGAGGCGGAGGTCCTCGTCGCCCGTGCGCGGAGGGCGGCGCCGTTCCGGCCTGTGCCCCTTCGCATCGACGTCTCGCGCGAGGTGGCGGAGCTTCTGGACGCGCACCGGCTGGATCTGCCCGGCGTGGAGGTGATGGCGGTCCCGCACCGCAACTACCGCTACAAGACGCTGCTCTCGCACGTCATCGGGTACATGAACGAGATCAACCCCGACGAGCTGCAGCGCCTCATCGAGCGCGGCGAGAAGTACCAGCTCGGCGACTACATCGGCCGGCGCGGGGTGGAGCGTGCCTTCGAGACCTGGCTCCGGGGCAAGGACGGCGGCCGCAAGCAGGTGGTGGACGCGCGCGGGAGGCCCATCCCCGGGCTGACGGACCGCATCGGCGACACCGTCACCGAGCCTGCGGCGGGGAACAACGTCATCCTCTCCGTGGACATGCGCCTTCAAGAGGAGGCGGACCGCGTGTTCCCCGGCAAGGCGGGCGCGGTGATCGTGGTCGACGTGAAGACCGGCTTCATCCGGGCGATCCTCTCCCGGCCGGGCTTCGATCCGAACGTCCTCACCGGGCGCATCAGCGGCAGGGAGCTCGCGGCGATGTCGCGCGATCCGTTCAAGCCGATGATGAACAGGGCCACGCAGATGCACTACAGCCCCGGCTCCACCTTCAAGGTGGTGACGCTGCTGGCGGCGCTGCGCGAGAAGGTCTTCACCCCGCACACCCACGTGAACTGCCCCGGCGGCTACCGGCTGGGCTCACGCACGTGGCGCTGCTGGCGGGACGCGGGCCACGGTCCGATGGACGGCAAGGACTCGATGAAGCACTCCTGCGACACCTACTACTACCGCGCCGCGGATCTGATGGGCATCGACCCCATCGCCAAGGAGGGGCGGGAGCTGGGCTTCGGCGCGCCCACCGGGATCGGCATCCTCCAGGAGGTGCCGGGGAACATGCCGGACAGCACGTACCACAACCGGCGCACCCCCGGCGGCTACACCAAGGGCATGGCGCTCAACACGTCCATCGGCCAGGGCGACGTGGACGCCACCCCGCTGCAGCTCGCCATGGCGTACGCGACGATCGCCAACGGCGGAGGCTACTACCGGCCGCAGCTCGTGGAGCGCATCGAGTCGCCGGAGGGCGAGGTGCTCAAGACCTTCGAGCCGGAGCTCGTGCGCACCGTCCCCATCACGCCGGAGGAGCACAAGCTGGTGACCGAGTCGCTGGTGGCGGTGGTGAACGAGCAGGGCGGCACCGCGTACCGGCACCGGCTCAAGGACGTGGTGGTGGCGGGCAAGACGGGGACCACGCAGGTGGTGAAGATCGGCGCCGTCCGCCTCAAGAAGCACCAGCTCGACTACTGGCACCGGGACCACGCGCTGTTCGCCGGCTACGCGCCCGCGGACAAGCCGGAGATCGCGGTGGTGGTCCTCAACGAGCACGGCGGCAGCGGCTCCTCGGACGCGGCGCCCACCGCGATGGCGATGATCCAGAAGTACTTCGAGCTCAAGGCGCAGGACGCGGCCGGCGCCGAGGCGTCCTTCTCCGGAGGCGCGCGCTGATGCAGGTCGTCCGCTTCGAGCGCAGGATGCTGGCGCATGTGCCGTGGCCGCTGGTGGGCGTGGCCCTGATGATCGCGCTGGTCGGGGTGTGGAACCTGTCCTCGGCCGCGCGCCCGCCCATGAACCCGGTGTGGATCAACCAGGCGGTCTACCTGGGGCTGGGGCTCGTGGTGATGGCGGCGGTCTGCCTCGTGGACTACCGCCTCTTCTACCGGCTGGCGGTCCCGCTGTTCGTGCTGAACATCGCCTCGCTCATCGCGCTGCGCTTCTTCGGTCACACGGCGAAGGGCGCGGAGAGCTGGTTCGCGCTCGGACCGATTCGGGTGCAGCCGGCGGAGTTCACCAAGATCACCGTGGTCCTGCTGCTGGCGCGCTACTACCACGACACCCACAGGCCCCACGAGCGGTCCTACGGCCTCGTGCGCCTGCTGCCGCCTCTGGCCATCGTGCTGGTGCCTGCGGCGCTGATCCTCGTCCAGCCGGATCTCGGCACCGCGATGATGCTGCTGCTCGCGGCGGGGACCGTCATCCTCTTCGGCAAGGTGCGGCGGTGGATCGCCGTGGCGCTGATCGCCGCGCTGCTGGCGGTCTCCGGCGTCATCTGGAACGACTTCGTCCGCGCGGAAGGGGACGCGGAGGCCACCACGGTCCTGCGCCACCACATGAAGCGCCACCAGCAGCAGCGCATCACCTCCTGGCTGGATCCGGAGAGCGACGTGCGCGGCGCCAGCTACCACGCGGTGCAGTCCATGATCGCGGTGGGCTCGGGCGAGCTGACCGGAAAGGGCTGGCGGCAGGGGACGCAGACCGGCCTGTCGTTCCTCCCCGAGCAGCACACCGACTTCATCTTCTCGGTGTGGGCGGAGGAGCAGGGCTTCCTCGCCTGCCTGGGACTGCTGGTGCTCTACGGGCTCCTGCTGGTGACCGCGCTGGGCGTGGCGCTGATGGCCCGGGACCGCTTCGGCGCCTTCGTGGCGGTGGGCGTGGCGGCCACGCTCTTCTGGCACGTGTTCCAGAACATCGGCATGGTCATCGGCATCCTCCCGGTGACCGGCATCACGCTCCCGCTGCTCAGCTACGGCGGGTCGTCGATGATCTCGGTGATGCTGTCTTTGGGCCTGCTGGTGAACATCGGCATGCGCCGGCACATGTTCTAGCCGGCGCGGGAGGGCCGGCCTCTATTCGGCGGCCTTCTGCAGGGCCTTGCGGCGCTCCTGCTGGTAGTGCGCCGAGCACAGCCCCCGCGAACGGGCCTCGCGCTCGCACCCGGGGGCGTTGCACTGACGCTCCGGCGGCACGGGTCCGGTGGGCGCCTTGGGCGGACGGCCGCGGCGGCGCACCGGAGCCGCACCTGCTGCACCACCGCCGAGGGTCACGCCCTGCAGTCCGGCCTGGATGCCGCGGGCCACGCCCCGTCCGAGCGCCTCGCCCAGGATCTCCGCCCACGCCTCGAGGTGCGGCGGCAGCGGAAGACCGCCGAGCCGGGAGTCGTTCTTGCGGGGACGGGCCACGGTGCGCTCCTTGTCTGTCTTTGCCAGCAAACGCCAAAAATAGAAAAAGCGGGCGGTGTTGATACCGCCCGCTCTCGAATTGTCAACGACGACTGTCGAAGGACTTCAGATGGCCTTCTTGATCGCATCCTCGAGGCGCGTCCGGGGGACGGCGCCGACGATCTGATCCACCACCCGGCCGCCCTTGAACATGATCAGCGTGGGGATGGAGCGCACCTGGTAGTTCTGCGGGCTCTCCTGGTGGTCGTCGATGTTGACCTTCACGATCTTGACCTGCCCCTTGTACTGCGAGGCGAGCTCCTCCAGCGCAGGCGCGATGGCGCGGCACGGCGCGCACCACGTGGCCCAGAAGTCCACCAGCACCGGGGTGTCCGACTGCAGGACCTCCTTCTGGAAGTCCGCGTCGCCGATGTTCTTCACGTCTCCGCCTGCCATGGTGTCTCCTGTGGTCCGTATCGGGGAAGCGCGAATCCAATAGTACGCAGCCCGTCAGGCCGCAAGCCGGGCTTGTCCCCGCGTCTCCCCCCTCGAAGCGCGGAGCGTCTGCTAGAGTCGGTTCGTGCGCGTCTTCCTCCCGCAGTCGACACTCGAGACGTGGGCCCTCGAGGACAAGGCCGATCTCCGCGACGACCGGCTGGTGATCCCCGAGGACGCGCGCGCAGAGGGCTACGCACTCACCCCGGCCGTCCACTTCGTGCAGCTCGTCTCCGGAACTGACGACGCCCGGCTCCTCGCCCGCGTGAAGACAGCCTCCCAGCTCGCAGGGCTTGGGGCCGAGCACCTCCATGACTCGGTGCTGGTGGGGGAGAATGCCTACGAGGTCGTTCCGGGTTACGTGGCCGATGTGCCCGAGCCCGAAGCCGCCACACCTCCCGCGACCGCGCAGACTTCACGGACGGAGCCGCAGCCGCCGGAGGATCTCCTCGCCGCCTTCCTCCTGAACAAGCTGTGATGCCGTGATCCGCACCCTGCTCTCCTTCGCCTGTCACGCCTACGGCCTCGCCGCGGTGGTGTACCTCGTCCACCTCGTCCGGCAGAACCGCTGGCTGGCCTTCACCGGTCGCAGCGCGGTGGGCCTGGGCTTGCTGCTCCACGGCGCGGCGCTGCTCATCCAGGTGACCCACCAGGGCGGCATGCCGCTGGGGATCGGCCAGGGCGTGTCGCTGCTCACCTTCCTGCTGCTGGCGCTCCTGCTGGTGGTGGACTTCGTCTGGCGGCGCGCGGTGATCGGCGCCTTCGTCACGCCGGTGGCGGTGGCGGCCATGGTGCCCGCGCTGGTCGTTCCCGCGGCCGGTGGACAGTCCCTCCCGGACGCGCTCCGGGCCCCGCTGCTTCCCCTGCACGTGGGGATCGCCATCCTCGGCGTGGCCACCTTCGCCATGGCGGCGGGCGTGGGCGTGATGTACGTGCTGATGGAGCGGCAGGTGAAGGGCAAGCACTTCGGGCTGCTCTTCTCCCGCCTCCCGCCGCTCCAGGTGATGGACGAGATCAACCGCTGGCTGGTCATCCTCGGCTTCATCGCGCTCTCGGTGACCTTCGCCACCGGCGCGTTCTTCGTGGGCGGCGGGCCGGACTGGGCGTGGGATCCGAAGATCGTGGCCACGCTGGTGGGTTGGCACCTCGCGGCGGCGCTGGTGGCGGCGCGGCTGTTCGCCGGATGGCGCGGCAAGCGGGTGGCGTACGTGACCGTGGCCGGCTTCCTGGTGCTCCTCGTCTCCTTCTTCTCCGCGTACGACTTCGGGTCGGCGGCCATCGGGAACTGACGATGGAGCTGTCCTGCCTGGGGGTGTCGTACCGCACGGCGCCGGTGGAGGTCCGCGAGCGGCTCGCGCTGCCCGAGGCGATGCAGGCGGAGCTCGTCGCGCGTCTGGGGGCAGGCGCGGACGGGGACGAGGTGATGCTCGTCTCCACCTGCAACCGGGTGGAGGTCTACACCGCGTCCTCGTCCCCGGAGCTCGTGCACGCGCGGGTGGTGTCGGCGCTCTCGGAGCTCGCCGGTCCTGAGGTGGGCGCGCACCTCTATGCGCACAGCGGCGAGGCAGCGGTGTCCCACCTCTTCCGGGTGGCGGCCAGCCTCGACTCCATGGTGGTGGGCGAGCCGCAGATCCTCGGCCAGGTGAAGGACGCGTTCGAGCTCTCGCAGAAGGCGGGCGGGGTGCGCGGCGAGCTGTCCCGCGCGGTGAACGCGGCGCTCTCCTCGGCCAAGCGGGTGCGCACCGAGACCGGCATCGGCCGCGCGGCGGTGAGCATGGCCTCGGCGGCGGTGCAGCTCGCCAGCCGCATCTTCGAAGGCCTCGCGAACAGGCCGGTGCTGGTGGTGGGCGCGGGCGAGATGTCCGCCATCGCGGCGCGGCACCTCGCGCACGCCGGGGCGAAGGTGACGGTGACCAACCGCACCTTCGAGCGGGCGCAGGCGCTGGCGGCGGAGGTGAAGGGCGTGGCCCGTCCGTTCGAGGAGCTGGACGCGCTGCTGCACCTGGCGGACGGGGTGGTCTGCTGCACCGGCGCGCCGAGGGCGATCATCACCCGCGAGCGGCTCGCGCCGGTGATGAGGGCGCGGCGGCACCGGCCCCTGTTCCTGGTGGATCTCGCGGTGCCGCGGGACATCGAGCCGGCGGTGCACGCGCTGCCCGAGGTCTACGCCTACGACGTGGACGACATCCAGAAGGTGGTGTCGGAGAACGCGGCGCAGCGGGCTTCGGAGGCGGCGCGGGCCGAGGCCCTGGTGACCGCGGAGGTCGCGCGGTTCATGAAGGACCGGCAGGTGCGCGCACAGGTGCCGGTGCTGGCCCAGTTGAGGTCGCGGGCCGAAGGCATCGCCCGCGCCGAGGTGGAGCGCACGCTGTCCCGGATGGCGGGGCTCGACGAGAAGAGCCGCAAGAGCATCGAGGCGATGGGCCTTGCGATCGTGAACAAGATCCTGCACCAACCGACGATGCGGCTTCGAGCGGTGGGCGAGGCGCAGGCGACCGAACGCCTCGCGGACGCCGCCGCCGAGCTGTTCGGGCTGGACGAGACGACGGCATCGCCGCTCGGCACGCGGGTGCCGGAGGTGGCGCGGAACGTGGTGAGGGGGGCGCAGCCGCCCTCCAGCGGGAGCAAGACGTGATGGAGACGACGGGTTCGGGCAGGACGTTGCGGATCGCCACCCGGGCGAGCCCGCTGGCGCTGTGGCAGGCGCATCACATCGCGGGGCTGCTCCGGAAGAGCGCCGGGGTGCCGGTGGAGATCCTGGAGCTCACCACCGAGGGTGACCGGTTCCTCGCCGCGCCGTTGTCGACGGTGGGCGGCAAGGGCCTGTTCGTGAAGGAGATCGAGCAGGCGGTGCTGGACGGCCGCGCGGACATCGCGGTGCACAGCCTCAAGGACATGACCTCGCAGATGCCGGCGGAGCTCATCCTCGCCTGCGTGCCGGAGCGCGAGGACCCGCGGGACGCCTTCGTGGGGCGCAAGGGGCCGAAGCTCTTCGAGCTGCCCGAGGGCGCGCGGGTGGGGACGAGCTCCCTGCGGCGGACCTGCCAGCTCCTCGAGAAGCGGCCGGATCTCCAGATCGTGCCCCTGCGCGGAAACGTGCAGACGCGGCTGCGGCGGATGGAGGAGGAGGATCTCCACGGCGCGGTGCTGGCGTACGCGGGGCTGCGGCGCCTGGAGCTGGCGGACCGGGTCACCGAGGTGATCGAGGTCGAGCAGAGCCTGCCCGCGGTGGGGCAGGGCGCGCTGGCGGTGCAGTGCCGGACGGACGATGCGCAGACGCGCGCGTGGCTGTCCGCGCTGGAGCACGAGGCGACGCGGACGGCGGTGGCGGCGGAGCGTGCGTTCCTCTCGAAGCTCGAGGGCGGGTGTTCGGTGCCGCTGGCCGGCTTCGCACAGCTCGACGGGAAGGGCGGGATGCGGGTGCGCGGGCTGGTGGGGCGGACGGACGGCAAGCAGGTGCTGCGCGCCGAGCGCTCAGGTCCCATCGCTCAGGCGGAGACCCTGGGGCTGCAGCTCGCGGAGGATCTGCTCGCGCTGGGCGCGAAGGAGATCCTCGATCGGCACGGCAAGTCGGACGTGGTGCCGCAGTCGTGACCACGGCGGGGCATGGCCAGGAGGGGCCGCGTCTGGTTGGCGTGCGCGTGATGGTGACGCGGCCGCGCGAGCGATCCCACGAGCTGTGCTTCCTCCTCGAGGATGAGGGCGCCGAGGTGCTCGCGCTGCCCCTGCTGGAGCTGCAGCCGCCCACCGACGAGCGCGCCCTGCGTGCGGTGGCGGAGCGGCTCGGGCGCTTCACCTGGGTGGCGTTCGCGAGCCCCAGCGGCGTCCAGGCGCTGTGCGAGGCCGCTCGCGAGGCCGGAACCCGCGACGCGCTCTACCGGTTGAAGGTGGCGGTGGTGGGGCCGAGGACCGCCTACGCCGCGCGCGAGCTCGGACTGCACGTGCACCTCGAGGCGGAGCCGGAGCAGGCGACGGGCGCGGCGCTCTCCGCGGAGCTCCAGAAGCTGCTCGGTCCTGAGGACCACGTGCTCCTTCCGGGGGCGGAAGAGGGCCGCACGGAGCTTCGCGAGACCCTGGCGGGCGCGGGCTTCGCGGTGACGTGGGTGGCCGCCTACCGCAGCTCGCCGGCGGCGCTGAGCGACGAGGCGCGCGCGGTGCTGGAAGGGCCCCCTCCCGACGCGGTCGTGCTGGCGTCGCCGAGGACCTGCGAGGCCCTGTGGGAGCTTCCCGAAGGTAGAGGTCAGGCGATCGCGAAGGCGGCGAAGCTCGTCGCCATCGGGCCCACCACCGAGGCCGCGCTCCACCGCTACGATCTGCATGCGGCGGAGGTCGCCGAGACGGCCACCAATGAAGGACTGGTCGAGGCCGTGATTCGCGCGGTGCGGCCACCCGAAGCGTGACCTGCGCATCCGGTCCGCGCGCTCGTTCCTTTCGGCGATAAGCTCGGGCGC
>CAZCWA010000040.1:0-17497 GCA_964502265.1 uncultured Myxococcaceae bacterium
TCACCATCTTGTCCCCGGTGATGTCGATGAGCTGGCTGGTCTCGGGGATCTGCGGCCCGGTGGGCAGGTGCCGGCCGGTGGCGTCCTTGTTCATCGACACCAGCCAGTCGCCATAGGGCCTGGTGGTGTCGCTGCCGCCGATCACCAGGTGACCGGGGTTGGTGTGCACGTCGATCCGGTCCACCACCACCTGCTCGAGGTTGGCCTTCTCCTCCTCGGTCCAGGGCGGCAGCCGGAACTTCGTCACCTTGGAGTCGATGAACAGCGTGGTGTACGCGTTCCCCCGCCCGTCGAACTGGGTGTGCAGCGGCCCGAGGCCCACCGGCACCATCCCCTCCACCACCGCGTCGTGCTGGACGATGGGCACCCCGCGCTCCTCGCCGTCGAAGTTCTTCGCCTCCACCGCCGCGAGGAACTTCTCGAAGGAGAAGACCGTCGCCGAAGGCTCGAGCTTCCCGCCGCCGACGATCCACTTCCCGGTGGGATCCACGTCGATCCCGTGCGGCGACTTGGCCAGGGGGACGAAGTACATCACGCCCGGCACCTTCGCCGGATCCAGCACCCGGACCCCGTCGATCTCCTCGGTCTGCCCGGCCTGCACCGCCTTCTCCGCGGCGCGCCAGTTGATGAACGCGGCGAGGTCCCGCTCCTTCTGGCTCGCGCCCACCTCGAGCCGCTCGTGCGCCATCTCCGAGTTGTAGGAGGTGACGAAGAGCCAGTCCTCGCTCGGGCCCTTGCCGGTGGAGGAGAGGTCCCACTGGATGGGCGGCGTCTTGATCTGCCAGGCGACCGCCATCTCGCCCGTCTCCGGGTGCACCGACAGCGCGGTGATCACCCCGTTGTAGGTCTCCTTGAAGCCCTTGAGCGGTGACGCCGTCCCACGCGGAAGCGGCATGGCGAAGCGCGAGCCGCCGAAAAGGTACTCGGTGTTGTTGGTGACGTAGGACGCGCCGTGATTCCCCGAGGTGTTGGGGATGGGGCCGATGATCTGCTTCGTCTTGAAGTCCCTGAGCGAGATCCGCGCCACCCGGTTGTGCGCGTTGTCGTTCACGAAGAGCCACTTGCCGTCGTAGACGCCGTCCTTCTTCGAGAGGGCAGGGTGGTGCACGTCGCCCCAGGTGAAGTCGCCCAGCAGCTTCCGGCTCGCATCGTCGTAGCCGTAGCCGTACGCCGCATTGGGGCTGAAGACCGGGATGGTCTTGATGTGCCGCATGGAGGGCATGCCCGCCACGCGCACGTCGCCTCCATGACCGCCCGAATAGAAGAGGTAGTACTCGTCCATCTCTCCGGGGGCCACGTACGTGCGCTCGGCCGCGCTGCCCGAGGCGCCTGCCTTCGCGGCACCGGATTCCGCCTTCCGCTCGGTGCACCCGGCCCATCCGCCGGCGGAGGCGAGGCCCACCACCGTCACCGCGGCGAGGGCACGAAGGACGGTGCGCCCCCTCACTGCGTGACCTCGAAGACGCCGTTCATCTGTCCGAAGTGGCCGGGGAAGGAGCACAGGAACGGGTACTCGCCCGGCTCGGACGGCACCTGGAACTCCACCGTCGCCGACTGACCGCCGCCGATGAGCTTCGTGTACGCGACCACCCGGTCGAGCAGCGGCTCGGGCACGTAGTGGTTGGCCAGCGATCCCTTCGCCTCGCCCACGTCCGCACCGAACTCGAAGAAGTCCTCACCCTTCTCGAGGATCACCACGTTGTGGCCCATCGCCTGCGCGGGGAGCTTCCCGGTGTGCTTGAGCGTCAGGCGCACCATCTGTCCGGCACGGGCGGTGAGCTTCTTCGTGTCGAACTGCATCTGGTCGTTGCCGGAGATGGTGAGCTCCACCACCGCACCGTCGTCCTTGAACGCCTGCATTGCCGCGGTCGCCCTGGGGCCCTCCGCCTTCGCCGCCGGCTGCTCCGCCGCCTTCTGCTGCTGCTGTTGTTGCTGTCCCGCAGGTGCCTGCGCGGTGCCTTCGTCCTGCTTCTTGCAGCCCGCACCGACCACACCCACCCAGAGCAGCCCGACCACGAGCTGCGCGATCTTTCTCCGCATGTCTTCCTCCTCCGACCAGGGACCGGAAGCACGCCCCTGTGTCCGGTCAATGGACTTGAACATCTATTGAGATGACGACATACAGCTGAACCCTCCCCAAAGGGAAGCTCAACGCCGGAGATTCTCCCGGGTCATGGAGTCGACACGTCTACGGCAGCCGGATCCGCCCGGGCGCACCGTCGAGGCCGTCCTGCGTGTGGCACGCGTTGCAGTCGCCGCTCATCTGCGGCGTGGCCATCTCCCTCACCCGTCCCTCGTAGCGGACGCGCGCGCGGATGGGGAACACCACGGTGGCCTGCGAGCGGCGCTGGAAGAAGTTGCCGGCGCGGTTCACCGAGACAGCGTGCACCGTCCCGTTGGCGTCGATGATCTCCACCTGCAGGCCGGGATACTGGTTCGGGTGCACGCCGTTGCAGCGGTCGGGCTCGCGCAGGGTGGGGTAGACGGTGCCAGCGAAGGCGAAGGACGGTCCCTCGCGCTCCGCCTGGTGACACGCGATGCAGGCGCGTCCCGGATTCATCCGCTCGCTGCCGTCGTTGCCGCCGGTCCAGAAGGAGTTGCTGCTGCAGACGAGGGGCGGCGGTTCGGTCGGATCCACGCTGCATCCCGTGCCCGGCGCACCTTCATCGCGCCACGCTCGAACGACCTCGACCTCATCGGACGGGAGCAGCCCGGACGGCGGCATGGGCCGCAGAAGATCCGTCATCCGCGCCAGCATCCGGTCGAGGATCCGCTGACCTGAATGTCCGGGCGCGGGCTCGAAGAGCTCCGCGTAGGTCGTCAACGCGTACGGCGCACCCCCCGCCTGGGGAACGCCGTGGCAGCTCAGGCACCGGTCGGCGAGGAGCTGGCCCACGTCGCAGGGCAGCGTGCCTCCGGGCGTCGGCTCCGGAAAACCCGGTGGCGGTTCGTCCGGCGTGACCTCCACCTCCTCCGTCCCCGAGCTGCCGCCGTCCTCCTGCTGCTGCGTGTCGAGTTGCGAGCTGCCGTAGCAGCCCAGGAGGCCCGCGAGACACACGACGGAGAGCAAGCGCATCCGTCCGAACGTAGCGCGACACGCGAAATGCCGTGAACTCTGCGCCCAGCTACTTCAGGCACTGCCTCAGCACCGGGTCCTCATGAACCAGCGCGCGGATCTCCGGCAGGCAGTCCCGCGAGGTCAGCACGGTGGCGTAGTCCTGCTTCATCTGCGGCGCACGCTCGAAGGCGGCGAGGAAGTCCTCCCGATCGAGCGGGTCCTCGCGGAGCGCCTCGAAGAAGCCGCTGACCTCCAGCGCCTGCCAGACCCGCTCCCGGGTGATGCCCTGCAGGTGCGCCACCACGTACGCGGCGAGCCCCACCTGCAGACCGTGCAGCCTCGGGCGCCTGGCCTGCGCATCGAGCGCGTGCGAGACGAGGTGCTCGCTTCCACTGGCCGGCCGGGACGAACCCGCCACCGCCATCGCGAGGCAGCTCAGCATCAGCCCCGAAGCCAGAAGCCGCGCGCCCTCCCGATCGGGCCTGGGGTGCGTGAGGAACGGATGGACGGACGTCTCGGCCAGCAGCGCCGCGTAGTCGTTCACCGGCGTCCCCCGCGTGTGGAACGCGATCTTCCAATCTGCCACCGCCGTGATCTTCGACACCAGCTCGCCCACGCCCGAGCACCACAACGGCAGCGGCGCGCGCACGCAGACGTCGGGATCGACGATCACCGCAGCCGGCACGCTCGCCGGCAACGAGCGCCGCCTTCCTCCGAGCAGAAGGCTCGCGCCCGGGCTGGCGAAGCCGTCGTTCGACAGCGAGGTGGGCAGCGACACGAAGGGCCTTCGCGCGAGGTGCGCCACGTACTTCGCCGCGTCCAGCGCCTTGCCGCCCCCGAGCCCGACGATCGCCTGGCACCGCGCCGGAACCTCGCCCAGCACGGCTACGGCCGCCTCCACACTGGCTTCCCTCACGCGCTGATCGAGCACCCGGACGATCCGCTCCGCATCGAGCCCGGCGTCGACCTCGGCGTCGATCTCCAACGGCAACCCGTCGCTGCGAAACAGCGCCACCTGTTCGAGCCCGAGCCTGCGGAGGTAGACGCCCGCGCGGAAGAGCGCGCCCGGCTTCAGCCGCACCAGCGCCGGAACGGAGACCGCGGCTCCTGTCTGCATCTGTCCATTGCAGCATGGGGCCCCGCGACGCGCCATGCGTTCCCGCCGCCGCTGCGATGGCCGCCCGACGCCCGTCCCGATCACCGGTTGAGCCGTCCGTCTCACCGGGATAGTCCCCGGACGAATGGTGAACCTGCCGCAGGCGCTCTCGCTCGCCACGTTGGTCCTGGCCGTGCTCGTGCCCTCCGTCTCCCAGGCACAGCCCCGCGCGCCCACCGCGGCAAACGCCACCCTGAACACACGCACGGTCGCCTCGCCGCTGCTTCCGCCGCACCACTGGGCGGTGCGCGCGGCAGAGCGGGTACACGCGCTGGGGCTCGCGCCGGACTTTCTCCCCGGTCAGCGCGCGGTGCGGCTCGCCGAGGTGGAGCAAACCCTGGCCAATGCCGCCCTCGATGCGCCCCCGTCCCTCCGGCCGCAGGTGATGGCCTGGCACCGGCGCTTCCTCTCCGAGCTCGTGCGTTTCCGCGAAGGCGACCGGACGTTGGACGCGCTGGCCGGACTGCAGCTCGTGGGCGGCGACGACCTGCCCGACGACCTCTCCCTCCGGATCGCCTCCGAGGCCCGCTTCTCCTCGCGCTTCCTCGCCGCCGCCTTCGACGCGAGCACCTCGGCCAGGCTCTGGGCGCCGGACGCAGCGCTGAACACCTGGGAGCTCGCCACACAGCTCGGGCCCCTCTCGCTCTCGGTGGGGAAGCAGCCGGTGGGCTGGGCCTCGCATCAGGGCACGGGGCTCCTGTTCTCGGGACGCGCGCCCATCCACCGCGTCGAGCTGCAGACCACCCGCGGCTTCCGCGTGCCGGGACTCCGCTTCCTCGGCGCGTTCTCCGCCCACGCGTTCTACGGCTTTCTCTCCGAGCCCCGGCACGGCCCCGACGCGCGCCTCTTCGGCACCGCGCTCCAGTGGCAGCCGCACCCGCGCATCACCGTGGCCGTGCAGCGCGCGACGATGCTGGGGGCCGAGGGGACCGAGCAACTCGGGCTGGTGGACACGCTCCGGATGATCGCCCTCGAGCGGAACGGGGACGAGAACAACCTCGTCTCCGGTGTCTTCCGCGTGCGGCTGCCCACGGAGTCGCTGGTGCCGCTCACGCTCTACGGCGAGTGGGGCACCGAGGACATGGCCGGCAACCACCTCTACACGCCCGGCCTGGTGGGCGGCCTGTGGGTGCCCGCGGTTCCGGGCCTGCCATCGCTGGCGCTCGGCTTCGAGGCCACGCACATCGGCCACATCACCCGGCGCACGGTGGTCTGGTACGCCCACTTCCGTCAGCGCGGCGGCTGGTACACCGGGGACGTTCCGCTCGGGCATCCGATGGGCGGAAACGGCCGCGAGCTGCGTCTCTACGGGACCCTGCTCGCCGGGGATCGGGTCTACCTCGACGCGGCTGCCTTCCGGCGCACCCGCTACTCCTCCCACGTGCGCGCCGCCACGCGCGGCGGCATCGCATACGGCGGTGAGCTCCGCTTCAACGTCCGCGCAAGCGACAGCACCGAGCTCCGGCTGGAGACGCGCCTCGAGCGTGGCCGGAGCTGGACCGAGCACCACACCGCGCTCACCGCGCTGCTTCACTTCTGAGCGAGGCGCATCCGCCAACGCCGCGCCGCCTCGACCAGCGCCACGCGCGCCTGCGCAGGGGAAGGACGCGGCCCGTCGCCGACGATCACGATCTCCGCGAACGGCGTCCTCTCCGCATCGTCCGCCACCGAGCCGGTGAAGAGGATGCACGGCACGCCTTCCTCAGCAGCGAGGCGGGCCAACGCCGCAGGCCCTTTGCCCATCGCCGTCTGCGCGTCGAGCCGCCCCTCCGCGGTGAGCACCACCTCGCACCGTCCGATCCGCTCCCGAAGCGAGCTTGCATCCGCGACCGCTTCGAAGCCCGGCCTCACCCGCGAGCCCAGCGCGCAGCAGAGCCCGAACGCGAGCCCTCCCGCAGCGCCCGCACCGGCCTGCAGCGCGGCACCCCGTCTTCCCGAGGCCTGCTCCAGCGCACGGGACCAGCGCGCCAGCCGCGCCTGCGCATCCTCCCGCGCGCGCGCCGACACCAATCCCTTCTGCGGTCCGAACACGGGAACCGCGCCGAGCGGCCCGAGCAGCGGGTTCTCCACGTCGGACAGCACCTCGACGGGGACCGCGTCTTCACCCACCAGCCGTGGGTCCAGCCCGGAGAGGTCCACCGAGAGGCCGCATCCCTGGCCATCGTCCCGATCGGCGATTCGTGCGCCCAACGCCTCCAGCGCGCCCCGTCCGCCATCGGTGGTGGCGCTGCCGCCCGCGCCCACGAGCACCCGCCGCGCACCCGCGTCCAGCGCCGCGCGGATGAGCCCACCCACGCCATGCGTCGTCGCGCGCGCCGCGTTCGGCTCCGTCCGCTCCTCCGGGAGGATGCGCCACAGCCCCGCGGCCTCGGCCATCTCGATCACGGCTGTGCCGTCCGGCAGCAGCCCGAAGCGCGCGCACACGCTCCGGCCGAGCGGATCGCACACGTGGACTTCACGCACCTCGCCGCGCTGCGCCGAGACGAGCGCGTCGAGCGTCCCCGGCCCGCCATCCGCGAGCGGGACCGCCTCCAGTCCGTCGTCGCCAAAGCCCGCGGCGCGCACGCCCTCGCAGATCGCGCGCATCGCCTCCCGGGCGGTCAGCGTTCCCTTCAGCTCCTGTGGGGCGACGAGGATCTGCACCGCACGTCCATCCTCGTTGCCTCGTCGCGCCGCGTCAGCCTTGCCGCGGCGCGGTGCGAAGACCGCCACCCCCTCGCTGCGCCGGCGCGTTCACCATTACGCAGTCGGGTGCGAAGCCCACGACTCGCACGGTGAACGCGCGCTGGAAAATTCGAAGCTCAGTCCAGCCCGCCGATGCGGGTGTCGTGCTCGCGGCAGTGCCTCAGCGCCATGCGCTGCACGTGCTCGAGCTCGTTGAGGGCCCGCGCGTAGCGGAGCCGGGCCTGGTCGCTGCCGTCGAAGGCCCGCTGCGCGAACTGAAGCTCCATCTCCGCCGACCGCAGTCGATCGGCAATCACCTTGGCGTCATCCATATGTGTCCTCCGGTTCCTCCCTCCGAGGACCACTGCAGGCGCCTTGCCAGACCACATCCGCCCCGCGAAACGTGACGCGCGGCGGCGGCCTGCCACGACGGGACGCGTCAACTGCGCCTTGTGTGCACGTTCATGCGACGTGGCTGTTCCGGTTCGCGCCCGATGTGGTTACTTGAAGGGCATGTCTGCTCGCGCGCTCCTCCTCTCCCTGCTCGCCCGCCAGTCGGTGCTGCTGAAGGAGAACGGTTTTCGCCAGCGCTACCCGCACCCGTGGCTGGTGTGGGAAGCCGGCGCGTGGAACGTCCCGGATGCCGGCGAGGAGCTCGGGATGACGCGCTTTCCCTCCAGCGACATGTCCGACTGTCTCCCCGAAGGGGACGTCCTCTGCTTCGAGCTCGCGCCCCCCGCCGAAGCAGACGGGACGCTGGCGCTGGGCCGCGCGCCGGACTGCGACCTGGTGGTGAACGACGCCACGGTCTCCCGCCGCCACCTCCAGCTCGGCTTCGACGGCGGGCGCTGGTGGGCCACTCCCTTTCCGGAGAGCGCGCGAAGCACGCTGAACGGCGAGGCGCTGGACCCGCAGGCCCGGACGCCCCTCATCGAGGGCGCGCGGATCTGCGTGGGCGACGCGGAGCTGACCTTCTTCGGCGCGGACGGGTTCGCGAGCCGGGTGCAGCGCGTGGCCGAGCGGACGGCGAAGCCCTCCAGCAGCACCGGATCGGACTGAGCCGCGTCAGCGGCAGCGGCCGTCCACGCACCTCTGGTTGGAGCCACACGCAGGCCCGTTGCCGCAGCGGCAGCTTCCGTTCGTGCAGGCATCGGCGCGCTCGAGATCGCACACCGGGCCGGCGCCGCAGGTGCACGCGCCGTTGCCACACCCGTCCGCGAGCATGGGCGGGCAGGGGAAGCACGACACGCCCCCTCCGCCACAGCGCTCATGCGAGGGCGCGACACAGGTGTCGGTCGCATCGCAGCAGCCCGCGCAACCGGGGCAGCGCGAGCTGGAGAACGCCAGCGAGACCTGGACCGGGACCTCCTCCCCCGACCGCGGAACCACCGTCGCCTCGCCGTGGCCGGTGGCCTGCCCGTTGACCAGCGCGCTCACCCGCACCCTCACGGTCTCGTCCGCGAGCGCGTCCGGCAGCAGCACCCGCAGCGTCTGGGTGCCGGTGAGCGTCTCCGCCGCCTTCTCCGGCCTCACCGCGGGCCCGAAGACCAGCGCCGCGCCCACGTAGCCCACCACGTGAACCTGCTGCGCGGGCGCACCGGTGACGTCCACCTCGACGAGGAGCGACGTGCCCGTCTGGCAGCCGCAGACCACCACCGCGAGCACGCCACACAGCCAACGACTCATCGTCCGTTCACCGTCCCCAGCGTGGTCGGATCCGGCCGCGTGGCCCAGACCGCGCCTCCGGCCACGCCCGCCGCCACCACCCCCGCGGCCACCCAGAACCAGGGGCGGCGGAGCACGGAGCCGCGACCGTCCTCCCTCGCCGCGACGGGGCCGGGCTTTGCCTGCCCTTCGACCTCCTTCAGCAGCGTCCGCGCCAGCGCAGCGTTGGGCGGGTTCTCCGCCATGTCGAGGTAGCGCCGATAGAAGAACGCCGCCTTCCGGTACTCGCCGAGCTGGCGGTGGCACTGGGCGATGTTGAAGAGGAAGGCCGGCAGCGGGAGCAGCTCGTACGCGCGCGCGTAGTGACCTATCGCCCGGTCGAACCGCGCGAGGTCGTACTGCCGCTGGCCCCGCTCGAACTCGGCCCGCGCCTGCTGCTCCTCGGTGGCGACCGGCGCATCCGAGGTCACCGCTGGCGGCGTTGCAGGGACGGCGCCGGGGGTGGCCGGAGGAACCGTTTCGCCCGGCAGCGGACCCGTGGTCGAGGCGCGAGCGGGCGAAGCGCCCACCGTGAGCGCGAGGACCACACACGCAGACAGCACGAACGTCGCGCGACCGGGCACGCGCCGGGAGAGGTCAACGGTGGAAGGGGTCGAGCACGGCATCGCGAGAGACTCCAACCGAGGAGGAAGTCCGCCGCACACCGCCCGCACCGGAGGCCCGCGACTTCCGGCTCCGCTGTACCACGCCCTTGTCGTTCGACCGCGAATCACTTGCGGCAGCCGTCGCATCCACGCCGGCTGCGTGGACCAGCGCCGCCCCCTCTTCAGCGTTCGTCGCCTCCGCTGCGTTCGCCTCCTCCGCCGAGAAGCCGACCTCGCGCTCCTCCTCGTCCGGGGAGGTGAGCGCGACCGCCGGCACGACCCCGATCGCGTCCGCCGTGGCGGCCTCCTGGCCGGAGCCGGATTCGGAGGCCGTGGCCCGCCCGGTCATCAATCCGAGGGCCGCCACCACCACGAGCGCGCACACCGCCGCCACCGTCCGAGTTCTCCAGTTCGGGGCCTCGTCGTCTTCACCGCCCGTCAGCCCCAGCGCCATCGCCTGGGAGATCGCGTGCAGCCGCTCCGCCACGCCTTCGATGCTGGCGGGCCGCGCCTCCACCTGCTTCTCCAGGCAGGCGCGCACGAGATCCTCGAGCGCCTGGGGCACGCGCTCACCCGCCGCGCTCCGCTCGCCGATGGGCTCTGGCTCCTGGGTGAGGATGCGCGAGAGCAGCGTGCCCAGATCGTTGGCGGTGTACGGAGAGCGCCCGGTGATCAGCTCGTAGAGCAGACACCCCACGCCGTACACGTCCGCGCGCGTGTCCACCGGAAGCCCCGCGGCCTGCTCCGGCGCCATGTAGAGCGGGGTGCCCACCACCGCGCCCTCGAAGGTCTGGCGCAGCGAGATGGCGGGGTCCGGCTCGAGGAGCTTGGCCACGCCGAAGTCGAGCACCTTCACCAGATCGCCGCCGTCCGGCGTGGGTGAGACGAAGACGTTCTCCGGCTTGAGGTCGCGGTGGACGATGCCGGCGGCGTGCGCGGCGGCCAGCCCGCGGCACACCTGCTCGACCAGCCCGAGCGCGCGCCGCAGTGGCAAGGGGCCCTCCTGCATCACCTCGGCGAGCGTCTGTCCCTCGAGCAGCTCCATCACGCACCACGCGCGGGGCCTGTCGTTCCCGTCGGTCTCCTCGACGAAGTCCTGCACGCCGATGAGGTTCGGGTGATCGACCCGGTTGACCGCGCGGGCCTCCTGGAAGAAGCGCTGCACCAGCGCCGGATCCCGCGCGTGGTCCTCCCTCAGAAGCTTCAGCGCCACCCGCCGGCCCAGGCGCACGTGCCGCGCCTCGAAGACCTGACCCATGGACCCTTCACCGAGCAGCCGGACGAGGTCGTAGCTGCCCACGCGGACGCCGGGGACGAGCGATGGGGGGGACGCGCGCATATCGCCTGGGAAGGTAGGAAGGGCACGCGGGTTGGCACCTGCGCGAATCGGGGATCCGGCCAGTGTCGAACGCTTCGGGGGCCCGAAGCGTCCACACCCGCTCCCTGCGTGCAGCCGGACTGCAGCCTAACGCCCCCGACGGCGGCGATTGGCGGCGGCGGTCGTCCACACGAGGAAGAACGCGAAAAGCGCGGCGACGATCGCGAAGGAGACGAGCCCCCACCCATAGATGACGAAGTAGATGCCGGCCCCCACGAGCAGCACCGCCATCAGGTACCAGCGTCCCTCGCCCTGCCAGAACGGGACCTGCTGGCGCTGCACCGCCGCCAGCTTCGGCAGCGTGCCCGCCTTGCGCCAGGTGGTGGAGCCGTCCTCGAGGACCTCGTCCTCCGGCCCCACGAACTGCTGCAGCCACGCCTCGCGCAGCTCGTTGAACGAGTTGAACCGGAGCTCGCCGTGCTCGTTGCGGACCCGATAGCCCATGTGGCCCTCCTTACTACTACCGCGAACCGTCACGCGCCTCGGAGAACCACTCGAAGATGGCGCGCGGCTCCGCATCCTCCCGACCGCCGTCCTCGCCGACGAGTCCGAGCGTGGCCTCCTCCAGCCGGCGGGTGAGCTGGGTCATCTCCTCGAACGGCTCGCGCCCGCGCCCCTGCCTTCGTCCACAGAAGAAGGTCCGGCACCCGAGCGGCCGGTCCACGTACACCGAGCAGCGCAGCCCGCTTCCATCGAGGAACGGACATCCGCCGTCTTCGCGCGCAGGCGGCAGCCCACGACCCTGCTCGCGCAGGTGCTCCTCCAGCAGGAGCCACTCCGCGCGGAAGAGCCACGGTGGGCGCTGCGTCTTGCCGAGCTGGCAGCACTCGCCGCTGGCCGGGCAGGAGAACGGCGCGAAGGCTGCGTCCGCCTTCCGGTAGACCGCACGCACCTCCGACAGGGCGCGCTTCCGCAGATGGGGCGCAGGCTGTCGGCCGGGGAGGCTCACCCCGCCACGCGCAGCACGAAGCACTTGAGGTAGCGGGACTCGGGCTGGGCGAGGAGCACCGGGTGATCGCGCCCGGCGCCGCGCTTCTCGACGATCTGCACGCGCTTCTTCGCGTCCGCTGCGGCCGAGGTGAGCATCGCCTCGAAGGCGTTCTCGTCCACGTGGTAGGTGCAGCTCGCCGTAATGAGGATGCCGCCCGGCTTGAGGAGCTGCAGCGCGCGGAGGTTGACCTCCTTGTACCCGCGCAGCGCCGCGTCCAGCGAAGCCTTGTTCTTCGCGAAGGACGGCGGGTCGAGGACGATGGTGTCGAACTTCCGGCCTTCGTCCACGGCGTCGCGGAGGAAGTCGAACGCGTTGGCGGCCACCACCTCCACGTTGTCCAGCCGGTTCCGCTTCGCGTTCTGCCGGATGAGCTCGCACGCCGGCTCGCTGATCTCCACCGCCGTCACCTTCGCCGCGCGCGTGGCGAGCTGCAGCGCGAACCCGCCCGCGTACGCGAAGCAGTCGAGCGCCTCGCCCTGCGCGTAGTGCGAGGCGAGCACGTGGTTCTCGCGCTGGTCGAGGAACGCGCCGGTCTTCTGGCCGTTGAGGAGGTCCGCCTCCAGCACCACGTGGCCCTCGTGGTAGGCGACCGTCTCCGGAACACTGCCGCGCAGAAGCCCCTTCTCCGGCTCCAGCCCCTCGAGGTTGCGCACGGTCACGTCGGACCGGTTCATCAGCCCCTTCGCGCCGAAGTGCGCCACGAGGAGGTCCGCGAGCAGGTCCTTGCGCTGCTCGGTCCCGCGCATGAGGAACTGCGCCGAGAGGTAGTCTCCGTAGCGATCGACCACGAGCCCGGGCAGCAGATCCGCCTCGCCATGGATCGCGCGGTAGGTGGTCTCTCCGGGCAGCACGCGGCGGCGCAGCGCGTCCGCCTGTTCGATGCGCGTCCGGAAGAAGGCCGCGTCCACCGGCGTGTCGTCCCAGGTGAGCCAGCGCAGCGCGATCTTCGAGTGCGCCGAGTAGAACGCCTGGCCCTGCAGGTAGCCGCGCCCGTCCACCACGCGCACCACCTCGCCACCTTCGAGGTGCGCCTCGCCGTCCAGATCCGCGCGGTAGATCCAGGGATGCCCTGCACGCCAGCGCTCGACGCCCCGCCGCGACAGCCGCACCTCCGCGCCGTCTCCCTGACCGCGCGACGCACTGCCCTGAGGCTTGCGCTCGCCACCGTGCGGACGCCGCCGCTCGTCGGGTCGTCCCGGGCCCCGCGCCCCCACACCACGTCCTCCTCCACCTCGTCGCGCGTCCGCCACCTGTGTGACCTCCTCGCGCGCTTATACTCTGGCGCCCGTGCGCTACGACCTTCTCCTTCAGCCCCGCGAGCCGGGCACGCCCTTCGACCTGACGCGGGTAGACGAGGCGCTGCGTGCCCGCACGGTGGAGGAGCGGCCGGACGGCACGCGCGTGTGGAATCTCGGTCACGGCGAGGTGGAGGTGGGGACGCTGCGCGAGGCGAACGTGCCCGTCGCAGTCGAGGTTCGCGTGCCCTTCAGCGACCGGCCGGAGCTTCTGCGCGAGGCGCTCGCCGAGGCCTCCACCCTGGCCGAAGGGTGCGGCGTCGCCGTCCACGATCCGCAGCTCATGCGCACGGTGACCACCGCGGACGAGCCGGCGATAGAGGCGCAGTACCTCCGCACCGCCCGGTGGGCAGGCGAGATGATGGGCCTGCCGGAGGCGGTGGCCGCGTCCTTCGCGCCTCCCAAAGGCGGGCTCTCCACCGAGACGAAGGTCCTGCTCGGGCTGGGCGCGGGCGGGGTGGTGGTCTGGCTGGTGGTGGAGGCGCTGCTCTTCTGAGCCATCAGCCCAGGACCACGTCGAAGTCGTCGTCCGGAGCAATCTCCGAGAAGTAGACGTCCTCGGCCTCGTGCCACTGCCGCTCCCACGGGCCGATCTCGCCCTCCCGCGCGAGCAGCCGCTCCTGCCGCACTTCGTCCGCAACGCTCACCAGCACCTTCAGATCCACGAGGTCCGCGAGCTCCGGCCTGCCGCTGTAGACGCCCTCGAGCACCACGATCTCCGCCGGTTCACACGCCCGCGCCTTCGCCTCGAGCGACCCGTCGAACGCTTCCCAGTCGAACCGGTGCCAGCGCGCTTCGAGCCCTCCGCGAAGCCTCTCGAGAACCTCGCGCTGCCGCCGCCAGTCGATGCAGAGGTCGACGAGCACCGCGGCGGGCTCCGGACGAACGGACACGCCGCCGGCGAAGAAGTCGTCGCCCTCGATGACCTCGACCGTGAGCCCTCGCTTCCGCAGCGCCTGCGCCAACGCGGCCGCGAGGGTGGACTTGCCGCTGCCACTTCTCCCGTCGATCGCGACCACCCGCGGCCGCTCGGCGAGGACCCGTGGGAGGAGGGCGGCTACCGCGTCACGCGCCAGCATCGATGGATGTCCGTGCGGTGGAAGTCGGGCGGCAGGCTCTTCGGCGTGAGCTCCTCGAAGTGCAGCTCCCGAAGCTGATCCGCCTTCAACTCGAAACCCTGGAAGTTGTTCGAGAAGTAGAGCGCCCCGCCCGGCGCGAGCAGCGACGTCGTCTGTTGCAGCAGTCGCACCTGGTCCCGCTGCACGTCGAAGCTGCCCTTCATCCGCTTCGAGGTGGAGAACGACGGCGGGTCGAGCACGATCAGGTCCCACCCCTCCAGCTCGCCCGCCTGCGCCGCGCGGGAGGCTTCCTCCAGCCACTCGAGGACGTCCGCCCGCACCAGCGTGTGCTGCGGACCTCCGAGTCCGTTGAGCTCCAGGTTCCGCTCCGCCCAGTCGAGGTAGGTGTTGGAGAGGTCCACGCTGGTGGTGCTCGCAGCCCCGCCCGCCGCCGCATGCACGGTGAACGCGCCGGTGTACGCGAAGAGGTTGAGGACGTGCCGCCCCTTCGCCTCCTCCCGCACGCGCGCGCGGGTGTTGCGGTGATCGAGGAAGAGGCCGGTGTCCAGGTGTCCCGCCAGATCCACCTCGAACAGGAGCCCGTGCTCGCGGACGACGAACGGGTCGGGCTGGCCGAAGGCCTCGTACTGCTCCTTGCCCCACACCTTCGGCCGGCGCGTCTTCACGAAGAGCCTGTCCGCCGGAAGCTCGAGCGCGGCCATCGTCGCCCGCTTCGCGTCCTCCAGCAGCGCCTCGGCCTCACCGGACTTCAGCGCCCGGCGGCTGGGGAACTGCGCGAGCTGCACGCGGCCGTCGTACCAGTCGATGGCGAAGGGCCACTCGGGGATGTCGCGGTCGTAGACCCGCCAGGCGGTGACGTCCTCCGCCTTCGCCCAGCGGCGCAGGTGCCGCAGGTTCTTGCGCAGCCGGTTCTCGAGGGCAGAGGGGTCTGACATGGGGCGCGCGAGGATCGGAACCCACGCCCCGGGCAGCAAGCAGAAGATTGCCCCCGCCGCCCGCCATCCCGGGCCCACCTGCGCACGTCTTGCGCCGTCCATTGCCCTCCGGCGCAACCCGTGCGGTGGGCTGGCCCAGTGATTCCAGCCACCTGCGAGCCGCAACGGCAGGGCACGACCGTTGCTGAGGAGCCACGGCGCTGAGAATGATTCTCAAAATCGGAAGGCAGGATCCGATGCACCAGGCCGCAGCCACGCTCCCCGAAGCCGCCACCACACCGCGGGTGGTGCTGGTGGGTGCGCCGAACGTGGGCAAGAGCGCGCTCTTCAACGCGCTGACGGGCACCTACGTGGTGGTCTCCAACTACCCGGGCACCACCGTCGACGTCTCGCGCGGAAAGCTCACCGGCGGCGCCATGCATTCCGGCGCGGAGCCGGTGGAGGTGATCGACACCCCGGGCATGTACAGCCTGCTCCCGGTGACCGAGGAGGAGCGGCTCACGCAGCGGATCCTCCTCTTCGATCGGCCCGACGTCGTGGTCCACGTGGTCGACGCCAAGGCGCTGGAGCGGATGCTGCCCCTCACGTTGCGGCTGCGCGCGCTGGGCCATCGGCTGCTGCTTGTGGTCAACATGATGGACGAGGCGAAGCGGCATGGGCTGACGGTGGACATCGCCGCCCTGCGCGAGGCGCTGGGGATCCCGGTGTTCGAAGCGGTGGCGGTGCAGGGCCGCGGCATCGACGAGATCCGCGCCGCGATCACCTCCCTGCTGCAGTCGCCCGAGGTCCCCGCGCTCCCCCCGCACCCGCCCGAAGTCCGGGGGTGGAACGCGGCGCTCGAGTCGGTCCTCCGGGAGCTGAAGTCGGACCACCCGGGGGTGGCGTACGAGACCGCCTCGCTGCTGTTGGAAGGGGACGCGGTGCTCGCAGCGCAGGTCGCTCCCGCCGCCGCGTGGCGTGCGCGGACCGGGCGTCTGACCCTGTGCGAGGGGGGCGAGGATCCCGCCTTCACGGTCGCGCGGCACCACCACCAGGCGGCGAGGGAGATCGCGCAGGGCGCGGTGCGGAAGGACGCGTCGAAGGCGAGCGGCTTCGCGGACAGGCTGGGCACCTGGCTGGTGAACCCGTGGACGGGCGTGCCGGCGCTGCTCCTCGTCCTCTACTTCGGCCTCTACCAGTTCGTGGGCGTGTTCGGCGCCGGGACGCTGGTGGACCTGATCGAGAGCGAGCTGTTCGGCGCGCACCTCAACCCCTGGGTGGACGCGCAGCTCACCGCGCTTTTGCCGGGCGAGAGCGGCTGGACCTTCTGGACGCGCGAGCTCTTCGGCGGGGACTACGGCGTCATCACCCTCGGCATCACCTACGCGGTGGCGATCGTCCTGCCCATCGTCTCGCTCTTCTTCCTCTTCTTCTCGGTGCTGGAGGACAGCGGCTACTTCCCGAGGCTCGCCCTTCTGGTGGACCGGGTGTTCAAGCGCATCGGCCTCAACGGGCGCGCGGTGATCCCGGTGGTGCTCGGCTTCGCGTGCGACACCATGGCCACGCTGGTGACGCGGGTGCAGGAGACGAAGCGAGAGCGCGTCATCACCACCTTCCTGCTCGCGCTCGCGGTGCCGTGCTCGGCGCAGTACGGCGTGATGGCGGCGATCCTTGCGGGGCAGGGGAGCCTCGTCGCGCCGTGGGCCTTCCTCACCTGGGCGGGGATGATCGCGGTCATCTTCCTCATCGCCGGCCGCATCGCCTCGAAGGCGGTGCCCGGGACCGCGCCATCCTTCTACATGGAGCTTCCGCCCATGCGCCTGCCGAGGCCCGGGGCGGTGCTGGTGAAGACGCTCTCGCGGATGAAGTGGTACTTCGCCGAGATCCTCCCGCTGTTCATCGTCGCCTCCGTCCTCATCTGGCTCGGGCGGTTGACCGGCGCGTTCGGCTGGCTGACCTCGGCGCTGGTGCCGGTGGTGCGGGCGCTGGGGCTGCCGGACGCGACCAGCGAGATCTTCCTCTACGGCTTCTTCCGCCGGGACTTCGGCGCCGCCGGCCTCTACGACCTCTCCGGCGCAGGCGCGCTCACCACCGGCCAGGTGCTGGTGGCGGCGATGGCGCTGACGCTCTTCATGCCCTGCGTGGCCCAGGTGCTGGTGATGGTGAGGGAGCGCGGCGCCAAGCTCACCGCGCTCATCTGCGGCGTGGTGATCGCCACCGCGTTCGGGGTGGGCTTCCTCGTGCGCCACGGGCTCGAGCTGATGGGGCTGATGTCATGACCACCTGCGGGTATTGCGGCCGTTCGTTCGAGAAGGACACCGCGCAGGCGGCGTGCGGTGGGTGCCCGATGCGGGGAGGCGGTTGCGGCAACGTGCGCTGCCCCACCTGCGGCTGGGAGGCACCGGAGGAGCCGGTCTTCGTGCGCAAGCTGCGCGCGCTTTTCGGGAGGAACCATGCAGCGCAGAGCTGAGGTGTCCCTGGCGGTCGTGTCGGTGGGGCAGGGGTGCGAGGTCGTCCGGCTCGAGCCGGGGACCGCCGAGCGGCTGCGGCGCCTGCTCGCACTGGGACTGGTGCCCGGCGCGCCGATCGAGGTCCGGCGCAACTGGCCCGGCATCGTCTTCAAGATGGGCTTCGCCGAGTTCGCGCTGGACGC